>DAOVZQ010000421.1 GCA_030635025.1 bacterium | reverse complement strand
GCCAGACGCGCCGCCAGTTCGGCCACATGCTTCTCAATGCCGCCGTGTACCGGTGGATACCCCTTCTGGCCGATCATGGCCACACGAATCGCCTGCTCGCTCACGTGTCTCTCCCGAATGACCAGACGAGGACAGTCACCCGTCCTCGTCCGCTTCTTCATGAAAAGGCCAGACTAGACCTTTGCGAAGGTCAGCTCCTGAGGCTTGCCGCCGTCCTTGATGGACGCGCAGGCCTTCTCGAGAACTTCGACAACCTGCAGCCCCAGCGCGCCGTTGCTCAAGGATACGTCTCGTCCCATCACGCAGTCAATGAAATGACTGGTTTCCACCTTCAGGGGCTCTACCTGATCGATCTTGGGAATCAGAATGTCACCATGACGATAGGCCAGATGGAACTCGCCGTAACCGTCGTAATGGGGCATGACGTCCACGCCCTTGTCGAAGATCCGAATCTTGTCCGTCATGGCCACATCGTCGTAAACGACCATCTTCTTGCTGCCGACAAAAGTTGCGTTACGGATCTTATTGGGATCAAGCCAGCTCACGTGGAGATGCGCCATTTGCCCTTGGGGATATTCCAGGGTAACAAAAGCCACGTCCTCCAGCTCCTTCTCCCTCTGGACGAAACACTGACCGGTGGCGGACACCCGGGTCGGCGTTGAATCGAAAAGATAGTTGAGCATGGCAACGTCGTGAGGCACAAGATCCCAGACAACGTTGACGTCCTTCTGGAAGATGCCGAGGTTCACACGCTGGATATTGACATAGTATATGTCACCCAACTCGCCATCGCGGATCAGATCCTTGATCATGCGCACGGCCGGCACGAACAGGAACGTATGGCCCACCATCACCTGAAGATTCTTGGTCTTGGCGATGTTCACCAGCTGACGGCATTCATCGGCGCTGGCGGCCATGGGCTTCTCTATGAAAAGATGCTTGCCGCTTTCCAGGACGGCCTTGCCCAGCGGAAAGTGGGTGGAGACGGGTGTCGCGACGACCACGGCCTGAATGGACGTATCGTTTATCACGTCGGCGAACGTATCGGTCACCAGAGCCTGGGGGTACAACCCGGACATATGCGCACGACGCTTGGCATCGAGATCGCATATGGCGACAAGCTCCACATCTGGATGGTTATTGAAATTCCGAATTAGGTTCGGACCCCAGTAACCACATCCTACGGCAGCCATCCTCAACATCAGCATCTCCTTCATTCCCGACCAGGTGTTGGGCGATCGGACAAAGTAAAGCCGGCCGGTGCCTTCGCACAAGCCGGCCTTTGAAATGTATCGTATCGAGCCGCAATTACTTGAGCTTAATCTCCGGCGGCAGGCTCTCGGTCAATACCCTCCGGTTCCCCGCATGACGACCGGCAGGGTCTTGAACATGATCTGAAGATCCTTCTGCAACGACCACGAATTGATGTAGTGGATGTCCAGGCGGACCATCTCTTCGAACGGAACGTTGCTGCGGCCGCTCACTTGCCACAGACCGGTCAAACCCGGCGTGACGCGAAGTCGTTCGTGGTGCCAAGGCTGGTAGTGGTCCAGCTCGTAGGCGATCGGCGGACGTGGGCCGACCAGACTCATCTCACCACGCATGATATTGAGCAACTGAGGAAGCTCATCCAAAGAGGTTTTGCGGAGCCACGCACCGATCCGGGTGATGCGAGGGTCGTCGGTCAGCTTGAAGACGTTCTCCGGTGTTTCGGTCTTGTCGCTCCCATTGATGAACATGGCCGCGAACTGCCTGTGAATGGCATCATCGCTATTGTGGACCATGGTGCGGAACTTCATGAACGGGAAAGCCACGCCGTTCTTGCCGATCCTCTCCTGCACAAACAGGACAGGTCCCGGACTGGAACGCTTCACCAGAATGGAAATGACCAGAAGCACCGGGGATAACGCCAAGAGGGCGAGGCCCGACAAGAGGACATCGCCTAAGCGTTTACATTTTCCCCGGAAACCAGTGGAACGTGACGTGTCGGCAACGAGATAAAGAGTCGGCCCACTAGAGACCACCTCTTCGGCAACTGCCGAATAAGCCACCGCGTCTTCCTTCATTGTGTAAATCTCCCTCTGCCAGATCAGAGTGATGCAGCATCTGGAAACGCGTTAGCTTGTTGCCATCGAGCTCCTTCCGTAGCTCGTGCCCCCCGGGTCGAAGCCTGATTACTCACGACCCTTGAAGTATTATAGCAGAAGATCACACACGAAGTCTACCATATCGTGCGTCATTTCTGCAAAAATCGGTAAGGAAACGATATTTTCGCATAAGGTCTCCGCCACCGGATGCGAATCGCCCTCGGGAATGAGTCCCCGCAAAGCGGGCTGCAAATGACAGGCGACCGGGTAATGCCTGCCGCAGAATACCTTATGCTCCTTCAAGCGACCGATTAATGCCTCGGCTTCCTTGCTCTGGATGGGGAAAAGGTGGTGGACCGGCTCTGTCTCCTGGATCAGGGCCGGCATCCTATACGTCCCGTCGAGGCGATCGCGATAGTGCGCAGCCATCTCGCGCCGGCTCGCATTCCAGGTGTCAAGATGCTTCAACTTGATGGCCAGGACCACGGCCTGGAGAGCATCGAGCCGTCCGGTATAGCCGATGTGATCGTGGAGATTCTTCCCACCCTGTCCATGATGGCGCAGGCTACGCAGCAGTTGCGACATGTTGTCGTCGGCGGTTACGACGATGCCGCCGTCCCCGAATGCACCCAGATTCTTGCCGGGATAGAAACTGAACGCGCCGGCAGTGCCGAGGCTCCCCGTGCGGCGTCCCTTGTACAATGCGCCATGAGCCTGGCAGGCATCCTCGATGATCGGGATATCGCCCGCCGCTGACCTGATCTCGTCGAAAGGAACGACGTTGCCGAACAGATGAACCGGGATGATGGCCTTGGTCCGCGGCGTGATGGCGGCCGCCAGTGTAGCCGGATTCATCAACCACGTATCGGGGTCCACGTCTGCAAAGACGGGCGTGGCGCCCGTATAGACAATGGCCTCAACCGTGGCGATGAAGGTGTTCGGCACCGTCACGACCTCATCCCCCGGGCCGACACCGAGCGTGCGCAGGATCAGATGCAGCGCCTGAGTTCCGGAATCGACACCAACAGCCTCGGGACAGTTGCAATACGCGGCAAAGTCGGTCTCGAACCGCTCCAACCGCTCTCCGAGGATGAAGGCCGTATTGTCGACCACGTCTGCAATTGCAGCGTCGATCTCCGAGCGAATCGGAG
>DAOVZQ010000168.1 GCA_030635025.1 bacterium | reverse complement strand
GAAGCCGCTGCCGGCTCCGGCGCTCTGCTCTACATGCACGTCGTGACCGAGTTGCACGAGGGTGTGCACGGCCGCGGGCGACAGGCCGACGCGTTTCTCGTCGTCAACCTGCTCGCGGGGAATACCGATGATCATGGGAGACCTCCGGGTGTGACACCGCCCCCGGCGTTTACCGGGGGCGGGTTCCAGGCACGATTGCGCCGCGGCTAGCCGCCGTTGCGCACGAAATCATAGCCCCGCTTCAGCGCGGTTATGTTCATGTCCACCAGGTTGCGCTTCTTGACGACCGCGCGGAGCGTTTCCTCCACGAAATCGAGTTCGAAGGCGCCAGTGGCGGCACACAGGGCCCCCAACATCACCACATTGGCGACCTTGGGCGTGCCGACCTCGTCGGCTATTTTTGTGGCCGGTATCAGGATACAGTTCAAACGATCGCCATCGGGCTTGCTCTCGACGATTCCCGAGTCGATGAGAATGGTGCCCCCATCCACGACATCTTTTTCGAACGCTTCGAGAGACGGCTGATTCATGACGACCAGCACGTTGGGCCGATCCACCAGCGGCGTGCCGATGCGAGCCTCAGAAAGGTTCACCGAGCAATTGGCCGTGCCGCCGCGCATCTCGGGTCCGTAGGACGGGATCCAACTTGCGTGCAGCTTGCCTCGCATACCCACCTGGGCCATGAACAGACCAAGGGTCAGGATGCCCTGGCCACCGAACCCGGCGAACTTGCATTGCAGACTCTTGTCCAGTTTGATGGGCTCGTCCGCTTCCTCGAAATTGCCGGCGCTGAAGTAGGCGTCGACCTTCTCGGGCACGAACGGCTCAACGGGTCGGTACCACTCGTTCTCACGCTCACCCGCGTCGTCCTTGTAGACGCCGAGCGGGAAGACCTGGGTCATCTCGTTGAGGAGCCAGTCACGCGCGTCGGGGCTGTCCATCTTCCAGCCCGTCGGACAGACCGAGAGAATTTCCACGAAACTGTAGCCGCGGTTCTCCACCTGGTTGGTCAAAGCCTTCCGGATGGCCTTGCGGGCCTTCATGATGTGCTTCGACGTGCCGATGGCTACGCGTTCCACATAGCCGGCGGCCGGCAGCGTGGAGATGATCTCGGCCATGCGGATCGGATTGCCGTGCTCGGTCTCAATGCGTCCGCGGGGCGTGGTGGCGGTCTTCTGCCCGATCATGGTGGTCGGTGCCATCTGTCCGCCGGTCATGCCGTAGATCGCATTGTTGACGAAGAAGACCGTGATGTTCTCACCACGGTTGGCGGCATGAAGAGTCTCGGCCGTGCCGATCGCCGCCAGGTCGCCGTCGCCCTGGTAGGAAATGACGATCGAGTCCGGGTTGGCCCGCTTGATGCCTGTGGCAACGGCGGGCGCCCGACCGTGGGCCGCCTGGATGTTGCCGCAATCGAAGTAGTAGTAGCCGAAGACCGAACAGCCCACGGGCGAGACGAAGACCGTCCGCTCCCTGATACCCAGGTCGTCCATGGCCTCGGCGATCATCTTGTGAACGTTGCCGTGTCCGCAACCGGGGCAGTAGTGGGTGGTCTCCTTGTGGGGGCCACCCTTGCGCTCGAACCTGGGGTAGAAGGAAGTCGGTTTCTCGAAGACTTTCATGACTTGACTCCTTCCAGGATCTTGTCGTATTCGGCGAGCAGTTCCTCGCCACCCGGCACCATGCCGCCGCAACGACCGTAGAAGTGGACCGGCGCCCGGCCCTCGACCGCGAGCTTCACGTCTTCGACCATCTGGCCTGTGCTCAACTCCACCGAAAGGAACTGGACGTCACGTTCGGAATACTCGGCGATGATCTTGCTGGGGTACGGCCACAGTGTGATCGGACGCAGCAGACCCACTTTCTTGCCGGCGGCCCTGGCCTGATCGATGGTCGAGTAGACGATGCGCGACAGGATGCCGTAAGCCACGATGATCAGGTCCGCGTCGTCGCACAGGTATTCCTCGTAGCGTACTTCGTTCTTCTCGATCTCCTTGTACTTGGCGTCGAGCTTGAGGTTGTGCGCCTCGAGATCCTCGGACTCGAGAAAGATCGAGCTGACGAGGTTTTTGTGTGTGGCGGCGTCTCCACGCACACACCACTCGGTATGATCGAAGGGAACAGCCTTCGCCGCGGGTACCGCCACCGGCTCCATCATCTGGCCGGTGAAGCCGTCGGCCATCAGGCAGACCGGATTGCGGTACTTGTCGGCCAGGTCGAAGCCGAGCACGGTCAGGTCGCACATCTCCTGGGCGCAGTTCGGCGCCAGGGCGATCAGGCGATAGTTGCCATGGCCCCCGCCCTTGGTCACCTGGAAGTAGTCGCCCTGTTCCGGTGCTATGTTGCCCAGACCGGGTCCGCCACGCACCACGTTCACAACCACGCACGGCAGTTCCGCACCGGCGAGATAGCTGAGGCCTTCCTGCTTCAGGGAGAAGCCGGGGCTCGAAGAGGCGGTCATGGTGCGAATGCCCATACCCGCAGTTCCGTAGACCATGTTGATGGCCGCTATTTCGCTCTCGGCCTGTATGAACGTGCCGCCGAGGGCCGGGAAATGCAGGGCCGCGGCGTGCGCGATCTCGCTGGCCGGTGTGATGGGGTACCCGTAGTACGCCCGGCAGCCAGCCTGTAAAGCCCCGACGATTATCGCGTCGTTGCCTTTAATGAACTGTCTCGACATATCCGGTCTCCTGCTGGAAGAGGGTCACGGTTTCACGACGCGAATGGCGGCCGGCTCCGGACAGGCGTAGAAACACAGGCCGCAGCCGGTGCAATCGTGTCCGAGGTAGTAAGCCGGGTGATAACTGGAGCCGTTGAGTTTGTCGCTGATGCTGATGACGGTCTTCGGGCAGACGTCGATACACAGCTTGCAGCCCTTGCAGAGTTCTCCGTCAATTTCGATGAAGGGGTCAGCCTTCTGGAGAGTTTCGCTCATCCTTCCCTCCTGAATCAATGGGGGGTTCTACTACCGGGCAAAGATAGTAAACGGCTCTCGTGGGCGAAAGCGGATTCCCGCCAAGGGCTCCCCGTGCCGGGGAATCCGACTTGGCGGGCATAAAACCTAGCGATCCTGGAAGTCGGCCTTCCGCTTTTCCATGAAGGCCCGACAGCCTTCCTGGGCGTCATCCAGCCCGCCTACGACGCCGAAGAGACCGGCCTCGAGACGGCAGCCGGCGTCCAGGGACATGTTCAGCCCCTCACCGACCGCTTTCAGGGCATATCGAAGCGTGGCGGTCGAACGTGCGGCAATGGCCGCGGCCGTGTTGCGCGCCGCGTCCATGAGCTTGTCCGGCGCGAAGACCATGTTCACCAGACCGACGCGGGCCGCCTCGGCAGCGTCGATCATGCCGCCGGTCAGGATGAGCTCCGCTGCGACGCCGCGTCCCACCAGACGGGGTAATCTTTGCGTACCGCCGTATCCCGGGATCAGGCCCAGACCGACTTCGGGCAGCCCCAGTTTGGCTTTCTCGGATGCGTAGCGGAACGTGCAGGCCATGGCCAGTTCGCAACCGCCGCCCAGGGCAAAGCCGTTCACCGCGGCGATGACCGGCTTGCCGAGATTCTCGATGCTCCACATGAGGGACTGGCCGCGTTCCGACATGCGTTCCAGTTCGGGACCCGAAGCATCGGCCAACTCGCCGATGTCGGCGCCGGCCACGAAAGCCTTCTCCCCCGCGCCCGTCAGGATCACCACACGGACGGCATCGTCGCGCTTGAGGGCGCCGAAACAGGCATAGAGTTCGCCGATCACGGTGGCGTTGAGGGCGTTCATCTTGTCGGGACGGTTGATCGTGACGACGGCGATGCCGTCGCTCACGTCCAGAAGAATGGTCTCGTATGACATCGGTACTCCTTCACGGGGCGGGTAGCCTACGGTGATATCGTTGAGACCGGCATGATAACAAACGGGCCGTGAACAGGGAATCACGGATTGGCTCACCCTCGATCTGACCATCCCGCAGCGTACAATCCCATAGCTATATCGCGAGTTGACCGTCACGGCACCGGCGCGGTATCCTCTCGGGTAGTCATTGAAACCTCCCCGAATTTCTCCAAGAGGCTTAAAACATGTCCGAATCATTTGACGACAAACTGAGCCGTCTCAACGAGTTGCGCGAGCAGGCCCATCTGGGCGGCGGACAGCGCCGCATAGACAAGATCCACGCCAAAGGCCGGCTGACCGCTCGCGAACGCGTCCACCTGCTCCTGGACGAGGGATCCTTCATGGAGACCGGCGTTTTCGTGACCCATCGGGAGCCGTCCATCAAAGACGACAAGCCCGTGGGCGACGGCCTCGTCACGGGCGTAGGACGCATCGACGGCCGGCAGGTCTACCTTTTCGCCCAGGACTTCACGGTCTTCGGCGGGAGCATGAGTGAGACCAACGCCCTGAAAATTTGCCGCCTGATGGACCTGGCCATGGAGAACGGTTGTCCCGTGATCGGCCTGAACGACAGCGGTGGCGCGCGCATCCAGGAGGGCGTCAAATCCTTGGCGGGTTACGCGGAGGTTTTCTGGCGCAACACCATGGCCTCGGGAGTCGTGCCGCAGATCTCGGCGATCCTTGGCCCCTGCGCCGGCGGCGCCGTATACTCGCCGGCCATCACCGACTTCACGCTCATGGTTGACCAGACCAGCTACATGTTCGTGACCGGTCCCAACGTCATCAAGATGGTCACCAACGAGGACGTGACCTTCGAGGAACTCGGCGGCGCCGATACGCACTCGACCAAGAGCGGCGTGGCGCACCTGATGGCCGCCAGCGACCAGGACTGCCTGTTGCTCACGCGACGGCTGCTGGGCTACCTGCCGCAAAACAATCTGGAAACACCGCCGATACGTCCCACCCAGGATGCACCCGACCGCGTGGAGCCCAAACTGAACCAGGTGGTGCCCGCCGACCCGCGCAAGCCCTACGACATGCATGACGTGATCGACCTCGTTGTGGACGAAGGCGAGTTCCTGGAGATCCAGCCCCGCTACGCCATGAACATCATCTGCGGCTACGCGCGACTGGACGGACGGCCCGTGGGCATCGTCGCCAACCAGCCCAAGGTGAACGCCGGCGTGCTCGACATCGACTCCTCGCAGAAGGCGGCGCGGTTCATCAGGACCTGCGACTGTTTCAACGTGCCGATCGTGACCTTCGAGGACGTACCCGGTTTCCTGCCCGGCACCGACCAGGAGTACGGCGGCATCATCAAACACGGCGCCAAGCTCCTGTACGCCTACTGTGAAGCCACCGTACCCAAACTAAAGGTCATAACGAGAAAGG
Organism: bacterium; assembly: GCA_030635025.1. Lineage (GTDB taxonomy): Bacteria > Krumholzibacteriota > Krumholzibacteriia > LZORAL124-64-63 > LZORAL124-64-63 > JAHIYU01. The sequence goes on along the minus strand of DAOVZQ010000168.1, from coordinate 831 downwards.
CCTAAGGGGGCGCCTACGAGGTGATGAGCAGCAAGCATATCCGCGGCGACTGGAACGTGGCCTGGCCTACCGCCGAGTTGGCGGTCATGGGATCCGAGGGTGCGGTCAACATTCTGCACCGGGAGGAGCTGGCCAAGTCGGACGACCCGGACGCCCTGCGCCGGGACCTGGTCGACGACTTCACCGAACGCTTCGCCAATCCCTATATCGCCGCCGGCCTCGGCTATCTGGACGATGTGATCGAACCGTCACAGACGCGCCGGCAACTGATCCGGGCCCTGCACAACCTGCGCAACAAGAAACAAGTGCTGCCGGCGAAGAAGCACGGCAACATCCCCCTATAGGAGTAGCAACGATGAGCAAGACCATCCGAAAGGTGTTGGTCGCCAACCGCGGTGAAATCGCCGTGCGGGTGATGATCGGCCTGAGCGAACGGGGCATCACGACCGTCGCCGTATACAGCGAACCCGACCGCACCGCCCTGCACGTGCTACTGGCCGACGAGGCCTACCCGATCGGCCCGGCCCCGGCCGCCGAGAGCTACCTGCTCGGCGACCGGATCATCGAGACCGCCCTGGCCTGTGGCGCCGACGCCATCCATCCGGGTTACGGATTCCTGAGCGAGAACGCCGGGTTCTCTCGGGCCTGCGACGCGGCCGGCATCATTTTCATCGGCCCGACCGGAGACTCCATCGAACTGATGGGCGACAAGCTTTCGGCCCGGCGGCTGATGATGGACAGTGGCGTGCCGGTGATTCCCGGTACCGAAGACGCAGTGAGCGATCCGGACGAGGCGGTGGCCGAGGCCAAGAAGATCGGCTATCCCGTCCT
>DAOVZQ010000468.1 GCA_030635025.1 bacterium | reverse complement strand
TTCTTCTTGAGCTGTTTGGCCATGCAGTTGGTCAATTCTTCGAGTTCGATCACGTCCGAGACCTTCGACAGGGCACCGATCATGGGCATGTTCGGGATGGCCTTGCCAAAACTCTCCTTGGCTATGAGCGAAGCGTCGATGGTATGCACTTCGCCACCCTTGAGGCCCAGGCGCTTACGGATGGCCGCCGGAGTATCGAGGGTGTTGATCAGGAAGATCGTATCGTCCTTCATGCCGTCGGACACACCGGCGGCAGCGGAATCCAGCAGGGACGAGTCGAGTACGATCACGTACTTGGGCTCGGCGATGCTGCAGTGGAGACGGATGGGATCGTCGGAAATCCGGGTGTACCCCCGGACCGGCGCACCACGTCGCTCGGGTCCGTACTCGGGGAAGCCTTGACTGAACTTTCCGCGCTCCATCACCGCTTCGGCCAGGAAGATTGCGGCGGTCTTTGCGCCTTGTCCTCCCCGTCCATGCCAGCGGATTTCTGTCATCTTCGCAGCCATGATGATCTACACTCCTTTACGGTTGCTACCGAGGGCGTCGTTGAAGGTCCGCCCCCAACACGCCTCAAATTTAGTCCCTCAGCAAGTCCGGTCAATCGAAAACACTACCAATAACCGGACATTGCAGATCGGTGCGTTCCTCGATGGTGCTCGACCGGCGCGATCTGCTATCATGAGGCCGTCGTTGCGATCGAACGCCCCAAGAACAGGACTGAAATGGCCGGCAAATCACGAGAAATAATCATTAAATTCGGTGCGAGCCGAGGGCGATACCTCTGCGGCGCGGGTACGCTGGGCCGATTGTCGCGGATTCGGTCGACCCGGCCTGCGGCGGCGCTCGTGGATGCGGCTGTCGCGCGGCGCCACGGCCGTGCAATCGCCGAGGCTCTGGGTGATATTCCCCGCCTCTCCCGTCCGGCCGGCGAATCGATCAAGACCATGGCCGAACTGGAACGCACATACCGGTGGTTGGCCCGGACAGGACTGCCTCGGGACGGTCTGCTGATCGGCGTCGGCGGCGGCACCCTGCTCGACATGGCCGGTCTGGCGGCTTCGACCTGGGGACGCGGCGTGGCGTTCGTCGCCGCACCCACCACCCTGCTGGCGGCGGTAGACGCCGCGGTGGGCGGCAAGACCGCCATCAACCTGGACCGGTTGAAGAATCCGATCGGCACCTTCCATCCCGCCGAATTCATCGCGGCCGACACGACGCTCATGGCCACACTCCCCCGTCGCGAATGGCGTAACGGCCTGGCCGAGATGATCAAGACCGCGATCATCGGCTCCCCCGCGCTCTTCCGCGGGCTCGAAGCCCGAGCCTCACAACTGATGGCTGATATCGGAACGGGCGACCGGCGCCGGCCCCTCGCCGACACGACGGCACTCCCCTGGCGCGACTGGATCGCGGAGGCCGTGGGCGTGAAGGCCCGCGTGGTGGCGTCGGATCCTCTCGAAGCCGGCCCGCGGCAGGCCCTGAACCTGGGCCATACCCTGGGGCATGCCCTCGAGCCCCTGTTGGGTCTCGGTCACGGGGAAGCGGTGTCGTTGGGCATGGCGGTCGCCGTGCGAATCGCCGCCGCCCGTGGGCTGTGCACCGGCCGGTGCGCCGTACGTGTAGTGGAACTGCTCAGCGCATGCGGGCTACCGGTGACGGCCGCACCGCCGCCGCGTGCCGAGGTCGTTCGTCTGGTGGTGCGCGACAAGAAAAACCGCGCCGGCGAGGTCCGTTGGGTCCTGCCGGCGCGGATTGGAAAGGTCGAACTGGATCAGCCGGTGACCGTGGACGACGCCCTGGCCGCCCTGGCCGGCTGATACGCCTACTTGGTCAGCATCAGCTTGGCGGTCACCGCATGTTCACCATCGTGGATCCGGACCAGGTATACGCCCGTAGCCACGACCGCACCCCCGTCATCTCGTCCGTCCCATACGTGCTGGTGACGACCTGCGGTCATTTCGGCCGACACAAGTGTCGTCACCACACGCCCGCGCATATCGTGGATACGCACGTTCACGTGTGCGGTCCGCGGCACCGCGAAGGAGATCGTCGTGCTCGGGTTGAAGGGGTTGGGCGAGACGCCCGTCACCGCCAGGAATCGCGGGGCATCGCCGTCATCGACGGCCGTGGCCGGTTCCAACTTCTCCGAGTACCCGCCCACGTATCCCATGTCGTCCACCGGCACGATCAGGTAGTAACCACCGTCAGGAGTCTCGTCGATCCAGCTGTTGCCGGGATGAGCCACGGTCGCGACGACCAGTCCTGCGCTGGGGATAAACACATCCGCAGACGCACGGTAGACCACATATTCCGCCATGTCCGCTTCGACGTTGGCCGTCCAGGTGATCTCCTGTCTGCCGTCGCCCAGAGCGGTCTTCTCCGCTCCCTGTACGGCCGCCGGCGCCGAGAAGACGGCCTCGGGACCGCCACACAGGCCGATGTCGTTGCGCGAACCATCCACGTCGCAGCAGGACACGTCGGGATCGCCGCGATCAAGACAGGGGGAATGGAGCGCCACACCGTAGTCCCCGCCGATCCGGTCCACGAAGATCGGTTCGGCGTTGAGATCGTTGGCTCCGGGCGTCAGTCCCACGTAATCGGTGCCGTTGTTCCAGAAGAGGTTGTAGTCGAGTGTATGCGACGTCACGCCGCCGCCGAGACCGCCGCCCTGGTTGTCGACCATGACGTTGTTGCGGTAGAACAGACTCTCGCCCGCGAGGATGCACAGGGTTCCCATGCTGGTCGCGTTGGAAACGTTGTCTGCGAAGATACAGTTCTCGACCGAGATCACGCCGAC
>DAOVZQ010000289.1 GCA_030635025.1 bacterium | reverse complement strand
TGCCGACGACCACTCTGGTGGGGCCGGGCCTCATGAACCACAACCCGGCTTTGGAATGGTGCGGGGGCGGTGTCGTCTCCACGTCGTCGGATCTCGTGCGCTGGGCGAAGCTGCTCTACGAGGGGAAAGCCATCGACGCCGATTACGTGGACGAACTGGTGGACGGCGTCCCCATGGACGACGCGGATCCGACCGCCGGCGCCTACGGTTTGGCCGTCTTCGTGCAGCCGTCGCCCCTGGGTACGACCTACGGACACAGCGGCTGGTATCCGGGCTATCACACTCTCATGACGTACTATGAGGAGCTCGGCTGTGCCGTAGCGCTGCAGATCAATCGGGATTACGACACGCACCTGCGGGAAATCGCGGCGGTTCTGGCGGATGTCGTGGATTCGCGGCCCCGGGACTAGCGGGGCTGGTCGATTCACGAACCATGCAGCATGTCGTACAGGGATTTCAGCAGGACATCCGGTTCGTAGGGCTTTGTCAGGACTTCGTCGTCACGAGTCGAATCCAGGTGCGAGTAGACGGTGTCGGGATCGTACCCGCTCGTGAACAGGATCGGCAGATCCGGGCGAATGCTGATCAGACTGTCGCGCAGTTCGTGTCCGCCCATACCGGGCATCACCACATCCAGCAACGCCAAGTCTATGGTATCCGAGTGCTGCAGGAAGATGCGCAGCCCCTCGGTACCGTCGGCGACGGCCATCACCTTGTACCCGGCCTTCTTCAGGACTCGCGTGGTCATGGCCCGGACCAACTCGTTGTCCTCGGCCAGCAGGATGGTTTTGCCCAGACCCATGGGCGGAGTCCCTCTCTCTTCTTGTACTTCCGGTTCGACATCTCCCCTGACCCGCGGCAGGTACACCGTGAAGGTCGCCCCTTCGTCCGGGGCGCTCTCCACGTGGATCATACCCTTGTGCTGTCGGACCACGCCGTAGACCGACGCCAGCCCCAGCCCCGTTCCGTGTCCGAGCTGCTTGGTCGTGTAGAAGGGGTCGAAGATGTGGCTCTGGGTCTTCTTGTCCATGCCCACGCCGTCGTCCGAGACCGTGATGGTTATGAAGCTTCCAGGGCGGGCCCAGGTGTTCGTCAGGCAGAACTCTTCGTTCAGATCGGCGTTGGTGGTGCTGATGGTGATCATTCCGTTGCTCTTGATGGCGTCGCGGGCATTGATGCAGAGGTTGAGCAGCACCTGCTCGATTTGTCCCGGGTCCGCGTAGACCACGCCGATTTCGTGGCCTGGGTTATACTCCAGCGTGATGTCTTCGCCGATGACGCGGCGCAACAGCTTGAGCATGTCTTCGACGGACGTGTTCACGTCCATGTTGATCGGACGCAACACCTGTTGCCGGCTGAAGGCCAGCAGCTGCTTGGTCAGGGAATGGGCCTGACGGGTTCCCTTCTGGATCTGCAGCAGGTCTTCGCGTACGGGGTCGTCGTCGCTCAGCTTGTCCAGGGCGAAACGCAGGTAGCCGATCATGGCCAGCAGGATGTTGTTGAAGTCGTGAGCCACGCTGCCGGCCAGGTGTCCGATCGCCTGCATCTTCTGTGACTGGAAGAGCTGTTCCTCAAGCTCCTTGCGGTGGGTGATGTCGCGTCCGACGCCTATGATCTCGCACACCTCGCCGTTTTCGTCCAGAATCGCCGAATCCGACCAGGCGATCCAACGCCAGCCCTCACTGGTCATGGCCCTCTGTTCGATGTAGCAGGTATGAGGGGGGCGGTAGAGGTTCGTCATGGCTTCTGCGGTCGGTTCGCGGTCGTCCTCATGGACCATCGGCATGAATTCCTGTCCGAGGAGTTCCTCCTCCGTCTTGTCGAAGGTTTGGCAGTAGGTGGGGCTCACGAAGAGGAGTCGACCCTGGGTGTCGACTTTCACCAGCATGTCGGCCTGATTCTCAACGAGCAGGCGATACTTCGCCCGGCTTTCCTCGAGGGCCTGCTGACGGCGCAGGTGGGCCCTCAGCAGCAGGGCCATCCAAAGAGCCAAGGCGAGTCCCACCAGGACCAGGATCTCGTCGGCCGTGGACTTGGCCCTGGATATGTGTGCCTGGGACGGTGCGATTTCCAGTTGCCAGGATCGGTCGACGACTCGTACGGCCACGCGCTTCCCGTAGGGGAGATCCCGGTCTTCTTCGCCCAGACCATGCGAGTAGGCCAATTCCGCACCGTCTCCGTAAAGCCTGAAGACGAACTTGTTGCGCAGGTAGTTTTCCCACAGACAGGTATCCACGAGGGTCTGAATCCTATAGACACCGTTGATGAAGCCGTGATGTACGTCATCCTGATGCAGGACTGGAGTGTAGGTAGCGAAACCCTTGCCGCCTTGCAACAGGTCGATGATGTCCGACCGGGTCGTGGTGTTGGAATCAAGGGCGCGCGACAAGGCTTTGGGGACGCTGGCCCCCGGATGATCGTGCAGGTCTTTTCCGAGTGCGGATCGGTTCGGCTCTTCGGGGTAGACGACCTGGATGACCCAGTCCGAATCGATGAAGTTGATGGCCTGGAAGCCGGGAAAATGCTCCAGATAAAAATCGGCGATCTCGCCAAAGGGCAGGCTCGGGTCGGTGAAATGAGGGAAGTCCGAGTGAGCCACGTACTCGACTATTTTCACACGAGCATCGAACCAGGACTCCAATCGCAAGGCAATCTGCACGGCCGTGACTTCGGTTTCGAGGTGGATTCGTTCCTTCTCCTCGTTCTCGGCCCAATGCCACAGACTGAGGAACCCTACGGCACAGACAACAAAGAACAGCACGGGCAGGATGATAGTTCGCCTGTTCCGGTCGTCGATCTTCTTCGTGGTTCTGCCGGTGCTCATATGTCCTCTTTCCCGATCCTTAGGCTTCCGGTTCGTCGAGTGTGGACAACACATCCTTGGCGGCGTGCTCGTATGCGGCCGGGACCATGAAGATCACCGGACCACTGATGGGGTTGACCGGTACCAGGCGGCCGAATCCGAATAAATCCTGAAGATGATCATTTCGGGCGAGATACGGGATTCCTGAGTTTTCCAGCAGCGATTTGACTATGGCCGTGCGGATCGCGTCACCTGTTTGCAGAACGGTAACAAGGTCCCGGTCGCCGAGAAGCTCCGGCGGTGGCGGCGGGTCGACCTGCAGGGGGGTGTTGCAATCCTCGCAAACGGTTACGCCTTCTATATATTCGGCACCGCAGTCCGGACAGTACATTTCACTCTCTCTCTTTGATGAGTCCAATCATCGGGACTTTACACGTATGTGCAAGATCAATCAAGGACGGCGGGGGTTCCGGATAATGGCAGATCGGAGCTGAATACGGGAGGTCGAGTGGTGGGCACGGGTCGTGCATTCGATGGTCCCGTGCGACAGCCCGTCTTTGGGTGTGTCGTATATCGACTGCAAGGCAACGTCTTGTGTTTCGCGCCCCCTTGAGAGGCCCATGTTCATGTGTCATACCCGCCTGATTTCCATCCAGACACTCTTTATTTGCACGCTCGGCATCGTGATATCGGCTGGTGCGGGACAAGGCGTCGATCGTATCGAGGCTGAAACGGCTTGTCGGATCTGGATCGAGAGAATGGTCGCCCTGAACGGTGACTGGGCCGGAGAACCCACGCCGTACCTGCGTGATGTGGAGCCTCTTGTTCGCGAGGGTGTTCGCGTCGGGTGGTGTGGCCGTGTGGCTCCGTCGGGTTACGTGGTCGTGCCGGGCCGCCGCGAATTGGCGCCGATCAAGGCCAGCAGTGAATACGGATCGCCGGATACCGTCGGTTTCTTTGCCCTGATCCTGGACGACCTGGGCGATCGCATGGAGCGGCTCGAGCACACGACCGACGCCGCGGCAAGGGAACATCCCGTTTGGACGAGTTTTCTTCATGGGGCGCCGCCGGACAAGGACACATACGAGACGGTGGGGCCGTTGCTGCAGTCACGCTGGTTCCAGGGCTGGCCCTACAACAGCGACTGCCCCCAGGGCGACGGAGGGCTGACCTTCGTCGGGTGTACGGCCTTGGCGGCCGCTCAGATCATGCGTCACCACGGCTGGCCGTCGCACGGAGAGGGCGAGGTCGCCTATTGGTGGGCTGGTGACGACGGGTGTGACGGCTCAACGCCCGGCGACACCCTGCGCGCCGACCTGTCCGACTCCTACGACTGGCAGGCCATGACCGACGTGGTCGGTTACGAGGGTTCGCCGGAAAGCCGAGCCGCCGTGGCGGAGCTTTGTTATGAGACGGCCGCAGCCTGTTTGATGGATTTCAGCGTGTGTGGATCGGCGGCCTCCGTGTCACGGGCGCGATCGGCGTTCGTCAACCGGTTTCGTTACGCTCCGACTGCCCGGGAGCTGCAGCGCTTTCACATGAGCGATGATGACTGGTACGAGATCATCCGGGACAACGTGAACCGTGGATTGCCCATGCTTTACTCATCAACAATCCACACCAT
>DAOVZQ010000434.1 GCA_030635025.1 bacterium | reverse complement strand
GTGTACGTGGAAATCCCCAGCGACGAAGGACCGCTGTTCGAAGGCCGCGAGGTCGAGCTGGGTCCGCGGGCGGGCGACTACTATGTCGTGAAGTCCGGCATAGAAGAAGGCGAGTTGGTCGTGACGAACGGGGCCTTCAAGATCGACAGCGAACTCCAGATACAGGCGAAACCCAGCATGATGTCGCCGGCGGGCGGCGGGCCGGCCCCCGGACACCAGCACGGCCAGCCGGCGGGGACGCCGACGACGGGCGAGAAGCCGTCGGGGCATGACTCACCTGGTAGTGACAGCGAAAGCGACTCGGGACCCGGTCCCGCAGCCGGGAAAATCGAAGCCGACGGCGCGGCGGTCGAGGCTCTGGCCCCGGTATACGGCGCCTATTTCGAGGTGCGAGTGGCGCTGGCCGGCGACGATCTCGACGGCGCCAGGAAAGCGGGCGGGGCTTTGTTCGCTGCCGTCAGGAACGTGGACATGTCCGTTTTTACCGGCCCGGCCCACGAGCGTTGGATGGAATTGTCGAAATCGCTGTCAGAATCTGCGGGCAGGATCACGAAGGCGAAAGACATCGACGCCGCGCGAGACGCGTTCTTCCACCTGTCGAAGGCAACCATCGATCTGCACGGCGATTTCGGTCACACCGGGAGCCGTAATTTCTACTTGAGCTTCTGCCCTATGGCGAGGGACGGAGACGGCGCCTACTGGCTGCAAGAGAACGATGAGTTGCTCAACCCATACTATGGCGCGTCGATGCTCTACTGCGGATCGTTCAAGAAAACATATACGGCCGTTTCTGGGGCAAAGAGGTAAGCAATGGCAGACCAGAATCGAAGCACTCACGATCCGAGCATGTCGCCCGTCGACAAGATCATCAGCTACTGTATCGACAACAAGTTGATCGTGACAGTCATCGCCCTGGTTCTGATCGGTTGGGGAATCATGGTCGCCCCGTTCGACTGGAACATCGGCGACCTGCCCCGCGAACCGGTGCCAGTCGACGCCATTCCCGACATCGGCGAGAACCAGCAGATCGTGTTCACCGAGTGGAAGGGCCGGTCGCCACAGGACATCGAGGACCAAATCACGTACCCGCTCACGACGGCTCTACTCGGGATCCCAGGTGTCAAAACGGTCCGCAGCTACTCGTACTTCGGCTTCTCGTCAATCTACGTGATCTTCAAGGATGACGTCGATTTCTACTGGTCGCGCAGCCGGGTGTTGGAAAAGATGAACTCGCTCCCGTCAGGGACGGTGCCGCAAGGCGTGCAACCAACCCTCGGTCCCGATGCGACGGCCCTGGGCCAGATCTTCTGGTACACGCTCGAAGGACAAGACAAGGACGGCAACACCACCGGCGGGTGGGACCTCGACGAGCTCCGCACCGTCCAGGACTGGACCGTGCGATACGCGTTGCTATCGGCCGATGGCGTCGCTGAGGTGGCGTCGATCGGAGGGTTCGTCCGCGAGTACCAGGTGGACGTGAACCCCGATGCGATGCGGGCCTTCGGCGTCACACTCACAGATGTGTTCAAAGCCGTAAGGGCTTCCAATATTGATGTGGGCGCACGCACAACGGAGATCAACAAGGTCGAGTACGTCATTCGCGGCCTGGGATTCATCGAGAGCATCTCGGATCTCGAGCAGTCGGTCATCAAGCAAAGGGATAATGTTCCAGTCCGCATCGCGGACGTGGCGATCGTTTCGCTCGGTCCGGCGATGCGTCGCGGCGCTCTCGACAAGGGTGGGGCCGAAGCCGTGGGCGGTGTCGTGGTCGTTCGCTACGGCGAAAATCCCCTCCAGGCGATCAAAAACGTAAAGAAGAAGATCGCGGAAATCGCTCCCGGCCTTCCGAAGAAAACGCTGTCGGACGGCCGGGTCTCCCAGGTCACGATCGTCCCCTTCTACGACCGGACCGGCCTGATCTATGAAACGCTGGGCACGCTGAACACCGCACTGATCGACGAGATCCTGGTGACGATTATCGTCGTGATCATGATGGTGATGCACCTGCGCGCCTCGATGTTGATCACAGGGCTGCTGCCGTTGACCGTGCTGATGGTGTTCATCGCCATGAAGCTGTTCGGTGTGGACGCCAACATCGTGGCGCTGTCGGGGATTGCGATCGCCATCGGCACGATCGTCGATATGGGGATCGTCATCACCGAAAACATACTCAAACATCTCGACCGCGCGCCCCCCGAGGCCCGGCTGCGCGACGTCATTTTTGCCGGGGCGTCCGAAGTCGGAAGTGCCGTTCTCACCGCAGTGGCGACAACGGTTGTGTCTTTCCTTCCGGTGTTCACACTGGAAGCGGCGGAGGGCAAACTGTTCAAGCCGCTGGCCTACACCAAGACGTTCGCGCTCGTTGCCTCGATCATCGTCGCGCTCACGCTCATCCCACCCTTCGCCCATTTGCTGTTCACCAGGGGCAGGCAAACCGGACGGTCCAGACGCCTGTGGCCGGGCGGGCTGGTGCTGGCCGGGATCGCCGCGATGTTCGGGTCGTACTGGCTCACCGGCGTAGCTCTGGTGCTGGCGGCCGCGTTCCTGCAGTTCAAGCACCGCGTCCCTGCAGACCTGCTCAAAAGGGGCCCTTCGATCGTCAACTACCTGATTGTGATTGTAGTCGCCTGGTTGCTGGCCTCGCACTGGCTACCCCTCGGGGTTCAGGCGGGGACGTTTCCGAACTTCATCTTCGTGGTCTTCCTGCTCGGAGGACTGCTGCTTCTTGTCCAATGGTTTATCAGGGGCTACGAGTCGATCCTGCGTTGGTGCCTGAGGAACAAGGGAAAGTTTCTCCTCATCCCGGTCGCACTGGTGTTTCTGGGGATGACTGTTTGGATGGGATTCGACCGGATTGTTGGTTTCATGCCGGGTTTTGTCCGGTCGAGCGCGGTGTACTCGTCGCTGCGCCACACCTTTCCGGGATTGGGCAAAGAATTCATGCCCGATCTCGACGAAGGCTCTTTCCTGTATATGCCGACGACGATGCCGCACGCGTCGATCGGCGAGGCCCTTGATATTCTTCAGCTGCAAGACAGGGCGTTCACCGCCATCCCGGAGATCGAGTCGGTGGTGGGCAAGCTGGGTCGCGCCGACTCCCCGCTCGACCCCGCCCCCATTTCAATG
>DAOVZQ010000065.1 GCA_030635025.1 bacterium | reverse complement strand
CGTATAGGCCGCCGGACGGAGCGTGGCGTTGTAGAAGGTGTCGGGACTGGGCGAGACGTCGCTATTGTCCCAGCTCTCGGCGGTGTCGCGGTATCGGCCGCCGCCCCCGTCGTCATGCAGGACGGGCCAGAGGGTCTGGCTGGCGAGCTGTTCACCCAGGGCGAAACGGACCTTGTTCTCCCCCGTCTGGAAACGCGGCAAGGTGAAGGCGTTGACCTGGGTCAGGGTCGTGACACGCACATGGTCCAGGCCGCATCCGCTCGGATCGTCGGCCGCCGTCATCTCCACGCGCAGCAGGTACTCGTGCGCGCCGCCCACCAGAGAGGGCGGCAGATCGATCACCGCGTCGAACGCGCCCGCGCCGGCCGACCAGACCTCGATCCAGTTCAACCCCGCATCCCGCGAACAATACAGGCGCACTTCATCGGCGGCGCCGTCGCGCCGGCCTGTCAGGTGTACGATGGCGGACGTGGTCACGTTGGCCGCATCGATCTTCAGGTCGAGACGCCCGGTCACGCCTGTCGCCGCCGGTCGCAGGTTCGGTCCGGGGCCCGTCTCTGAGACGTGTGCGAGTCCGGCCTCGTCGTGCATGGATAGACGATAGTCGAGTGTCGTCAGGTCGGGAACGTGATGCCAGATGCCGGTGCCGTGGAAATCGCCCACGGGCGAGGTGTCGTGGGGGTCGGCCGTACCGGCCGGACGGTAGAAGTCCTCCGTGTCGCCCAGACGCGTCCAGTAACGGGTGTACTCGTCGCCGGGGCGCAGGTGTAGTCGATAACGCCAGCCGTGACGCACGTGCGTGAACCAGTCCTGTACCGTGAAACTGCCGATGTAGGAGTCGGCGCCGTTGCGCAGGGTGCGGGCGTTGTCGACGGGGTTGTCGCAAGACTTGCGGTAGCCCCAGGGATAACTCAGGTCGCCGATGCGGTCCGGATTCACCGGGTTGGTCATGCACTCGGGCGCGGCGTTGTACAGATAGCTGTGTCCGGGTTCGGGTCCCAATGCGCCCAGGGCCATGGAGAGGGGGCTGCTGTCGGCGGACTGGATGTCGGCGCAGGACGAAACCGACCCGTCGGGGTTCAGAGCGTAGATGACCATGGACGTATCGAACATGTGCCAGCTGGCGCCGTTGTCCCACGAGCACTCGGCGACGGTATGATCGCCCAGTTCCACGTAACGGTGTTGCCAGGGACCGCCCCTGGCATCGATGAACGACGTGAAGTAGCCGGCCACATAGCCGCAGAATGTGTTGGCGTAGCTGTTGTAGAAAAAGATCGGATCGAAGAGGGCGCGATCGTCCTCACGTGTCGCATGGGTCTGACGATGACCGCGCACCATCCAGCGCCAGATGGCCACGGCCTGATCCTGGGGATCCTCCCAAATACCGGTGGCCGTCTGCACGAAGTCCTCTCGGCTCACGTAGTCCGGCGTGCTGTCGGTATAGAGATGGATATTGTGGACCGACGCCGCAACGGGCGAGCCCCATACGATCAATGCAGCCAGCAGGGCGAAGGCGCCCGCCGTATACCGGTTGAGCCCGGTTTGCTTTTCAGGGTTCATCATGGCGCACATCATAGCAAAAATCAGGTCGTGTGCGCCTATAAATTGCCGCTATTTCCGTCCATCCATAAAAAGCGGCCCCGGAAATGATTCCCGGGGCCGCTGAAAGGAATCCAGAAGCGTTACTTCAACAACGCCAACTTCTGGATCTTCAAAGCACCGTCCACGGTCAGCCGCGCGAAATACACGCCGCTGGACATGTTGCGGCCGGTCTCGTCACGGCCGTCCCAGGTGCGCTCCTGCCAGCCGGCCTCGTCGTCGGTCGCCAGGGTCCGGACCAGATGACCTCGCTGGTCATAGATCGCCAGTTTCACGGTCCGGGCGCCGGCCGGAATATGATACTTCAGCGTGGTGGTCGGGTTGAAGGGATTCGGCACGGCCTGATCCAGCAGGGCCGGCAGTCCCAGTCCCGGCATATCGTCGACACCGGTGACGAACTCACCGGTGAGGCTGACCTCGTCCACCCACCAACCGATACCGCAATGGCTGCCGTCCTCCGCGGAATAGGCTCCGTCCGAGGTCATCCGCAGGCGCAGGTCGATAACGGCGTAGCCGCTCTCGTTTTCGCAGTCGGAGTAGGCCGCCGATGGGATGGCCCAGGTGTCGGTCACGCAATCGCTGAAACCGTCGAAGGTCGCGATCTCGTACCAGGTGGCGTCGGGGTCACCGGCGCAGCGCACTTCCACATAGGCGAAGTCGTAGGCCGGTTCAAGGTCGTAGTGGTGGCGCAGGGTCACCGTCGCGCCCGAGGTGACGCCGACGGTCCGCCAGGTGAAGTCGTACCAGTTGTTGCCGTAGCCGGGAGGACAGTCGTAGTCCGGGTCGTCCAGACCGAACCAGAGGCCGCCGGTGCCGCCACAGGTGCCGCTCTGGGTCAGGTCGTGATGGACGTAGCTGTTGCAGAACTGCCAGTCGCCGTCGTCGGCCTCGAAGTCCCAGGTGAGGGTCTTGTCGGGGGCGAGCAGCGGTGCGCGCTTGGCGCCGATCAGGAAGTCGGCGGTCACGTCCTGGCCGACCAGGGTGATGTTCTCGATGGCGATGCCGGTCGCGTCGCAAAAGTAGTCCTCGGCCGACGGGATGGTGTCGTCGGCGAAGCGGTTGCGGTCGCGCGGGCCGACCCAGTCGGTGCTGTCGGCGCTGGCCACCGTCCAGCCGGGCCACGGGTCGCCGTTGTCGCCACGGTTGAAGTTGTTCAGCCAGAGCTGCAGGGTGTAGTCGCGCGGGCCGTCCAGGTGCTCGATCCAGTCGTCGGGCGCATGGAACCAGGGGCTCGCCTCCACAACGTCCACCAGTCGGTGACTGTCGTTGGAATTACCGCTCAACCCGTCGTCCACGTGATAGATGAGCATGCCCTGGGCCAAAGGCAGGCCGAAGTCCACCTGGCGGCGGGTGATGCCCTGGTCGAAGCCGATGGGCTGGCGGTTCTCCACCAGGAAGTACTCGTCGCCGGAGGTCGCGCCCCCACGGAAAATCCTATAGGCGACGGCGTTGGTCTCGACCGGCGGCAACGTCACGCCGAGCTGGTCGACCGTGACGGTGGTCGGGGTCAGCCAACCCAGCTTCCACTTGCACCAGGCGGTCATGTGGGCCGGGCTGCTGCCGACGGCCTCGCCGCTGACGCGACCCCAGGAGCCGCCGCTCATCAGGCCCCAGTCGCCGATGCCGCTGGAGCTGTAGTCGGTGTCGTAGAGATCGGGCAGCCCGAGCACGTGACCGTACTCGTGGGCGAAGACGCCGATGGTGATCTGGGTGCCGTCCACCAGTTTCTCGGGCTCGACGGAATAGCGATAGCACGAGACGCCGTCGTTGGTCGTCACGCCGCCGGAGAAGGCCCAGGCGTGGGACCAGATGTCGTTGTCGTCGCCGGACTGCTCGCGACCGGGACCAGCGTGCACGAAGAAGAGGGCGTCCACGTTGCCGTCGTCGTCACCGGAATTCGGTATGCCGTCGGGGCCGTCGTTGTCGTACTGGCTGTAGTCGATGACCGGATCGAGGTCGGTGATGGCCTGGACGATCATGTCGCGCACCTGGTTGTAGTCGGTGGGCGTGATGTCGGCATAGGGATACGCCGAGGTATGCCACCCCGACGCGAGTCCGGCCACGCCGAACTGACCGTAACTGTTCTCCAGATAGAAGTCGTTCATGCTGCCGTTGGGGTAGGTCCCCGTTGAGAAGACCATGTCCTGGTACGCCGAGCCGGGGTGGTTCACCTCGTCGGCGGGATGGTCGGTCCACTGCATCAGGATGAGCAGACAGGAACCGGTGCCGATCACCTTGGCCGACTTGCCGGCGGAGATCTCTTCGCGCGACAGATTGTAGAGTTCTTCTTCCGGCCTCACGTCGCCGGCCAGTTTGACCACGGCTTCCGGACCGAGGCGATCGATGAGGGCCGGGTCGGCCGATACGGGCGTGGGCTGTCCCGGGTCAACGGTGTGGGCGAGAGCCGTACAACAGATAAGACAGAGGGAGACGGCCAGCGTCAGCTGCAGAACGCAACGCATGTAATCCTCCAGAGTGGATGAGACGAGTTTCAGGGAAGTGGCGGAACTCCCCGCTTGAACACACGGCACCAGAATGCGGCCCTGCGGGTTGACCAAACGTCTCGTTCGGCCGGGCGACGGTTCCTGACTCACTATTATATCATGATATGGAACCCCCCGTATAGTCGCTCAAGTAAAAACATCCGCCCATCCTCTAAATTTACATATTTATCAGTTTCGATTTTCGTTGACACCCAATATCCTAGCATTAAGTTTGGTGTTGTTAAATAAACATAGCCGGAGTTTATCACTCCGCTCTTCATGTTCCGCTCAACGCGAAGGAGACCGCGATGAAGAGAATTCTGACTTTGCTGGCCGTGACGGCGCTTGTGCTGTTATTGGCCGGTGGCGTCCTGGCCGACGAGAAAAAGGCCGACACCAAGAAGCTCGACGGCAAGTCCCTCTACAAGACCAGCTGCAAGGTTTGTCACGACGAAGATTCGGACGCCGGCGAGTACACCCCCATGTATCTGATCATCGAACAGTGGGACCGCTTTTTCGACGAGAACTACGTCGATACCCACACGGGCCTGGCCGTATCCGAATCGGACACGACCAAGGTCATCGACGCCATCACGCCCGCAATGCTTAAGGCGATCCGTAAGTTCTGCGTCGACGGCGCCGCGGATTCCGAACACCCGATGACTTGTGGCTAGATTCCACAGGAGGAAAAGAACCATGAAGAAGATGCTGGCACTCATGTTGATCCTGGCCGTCGGCCTGGCCGCAACCGCGACCGCGGGCGACGCCGACCTCGAGAAAAAGATCAAGGCCCTCGAAAAGCGCCTGAACAAGGTCGAGCGCAAGGCCGCCACCGACCGCGTGGCCTTCACCGGCGACTTCCGCTTCGAAGCCCATAACATCGACGCCGAAATCAACGACTACTACGACGGCATGGCCCTGCAGAACCTGACCGCGGGCACCATGTTCTACTTCATGCGCAACTTCGACGGCGTGGATCCGATGACCGGATTCCCGACCAGCGTTGGCGCCATCACGAACGAGATCATGGCCAACGGCGGCGACTACATGGCCTTCGCCAACTCGCTGACCTTCGACCAGTTGAAGACCTTCCTCGGCGGCTTCTCCCCCGCGCAGCAGCAGATGCTCATGGGCATGCTCATGCCCGCGACGCTCAGGGACGGCTACGACTACAAGAACGACATCCTCTACACCAGCCGCCTGCGCCTGAACATGAACGCCAAGGTGGCCGACAACGTCAGCTTCGCCGGGCGCATGTCCATGTACAAGCCCTGGGGCGACAGCACCGGCCTGCAGGTCTTCAACGGCCAGAGCAACAGCCTTAACATCGACGGCAACACGACCCGCGTGCCCAACAGCGACGTCATGCGCGTGGACCGGGCCTACTTCAACTGGAACAACATCTTCGACAGCTCCTTCTACCTGTCGATCGGTCGTCGTCCCAGCACCGGCGGTCCCCCGATGCACCTGCGCGACGACGAGATGCGCGCCGGCACGCCCCTGGGCACGGTCATCGACTTCCAGTTCGACGGCATCACCGCCGGCATCGACGTGCACGAGAATTCCAAGATTCGCCTGTGTTATGGCCTGGGCTACGAGTCGGGCTTCGGCTCCGCCGAGAACCTGAAGCGTCCGGCCGACCGCCTGAAGGACGCCCACTTCCTGGGCATCAACTGGGATCTGTGGAGCAAGGGCGACAACTTCGTCCAGGCGACCATCGCCCGCGCCTTCGACGTGACCGACGGCTTCAACGGCGTCGTGGTCCTGCCCGACAACCCGGTCAGCGGCGACCCCATCGGCGCGCCCATGGTCATGCGCTTCACGCCTTCGGCCAACCTGGGCGACATCGACCTGGCCAGTATCCTGGTCATGCGCGAGTGGAAGGGCTTCGACTTCTTCGCCAGCTACAGCCTCATGAAGTCGCACCCCGAAGCCGTGACCACGCCCTTCGGCGGCCTGTTCTGCGACCCCTTCGAGACCCCCGAGGAGCAGACGGGCAAGATGGCCTACGCCGGCGCCCGCTACAGCTTCTCCAACCAGAAGACGAAGATGGGCCTCGAGTACAACAAGGGTAACCAGTACTGGTTCAACTTCAGCCACGGCGCCGACGACATCGTCGCCCCCAAGACGGGCACCCGCGGCGAAGTGTGGGAGGCCTACGTCACCCACCGCGTGAACAAGCGCTTTATCTGCAAGCTGGACTTCATGCATTATGCCTACGACTACTCGGGATCGGGCTGGCACCTGGGCGCGCCCAAGGACCTGGATGAGACGCCGATCCTCGGGTACCAGACGTACAGCAAGGTCAACGTGATCTCGCTGAGCACGACGGTCCGTTTCTAGGAGTGAAGTCATGAAGACAGCGATCACCTGCCTGGTGATCCTGGCGATCGCCGGCCCCTCGTGGGCCGGCGATGAGCCGGGATATGATCATTCGGACGCATACGAGCACTACGAGGGCACCGCGACCTGCCTGGAGTGCCACGAAGAAGAAGCCGAGAGCTTCTTCCACTCACAGCACTACCAGTGGCGAGGTGAAACCCCCGACCTCGTGAACGGCAAGGGCCGGCGGCTGGGCAAGCTGAACACCATGAACGACTTCTGCACCAGCCCCGGCGCCAACTGGATCGGCAACGTGGAGAACAGCCAGGGCAAGGTCCTCGCCCAGGGCTGCTCCAAGTGCCACGCCGGTCTGGGTAAGCGACCGGAGCCAGAGCTATCGCGTGAACAACTCGAGAACATCGACTGTCTGATCTGCCACGTGAGCGGCTACCGCCGCGATCTCTACGAAGATGCCGACGGCAACCCCGAGTGGCGGCCGATACTCTGGCGCAATCAGTATGGGCTTGACGCGGTCTCCAAGCGCATCTCCATGCCGAAGCGAAAGATGTGTCTCCGCTGTCACTCGGGCGCCGGCGGCGGCCCCAACTTCAAGCGCGGCGACATCGAATACGCCCTGGTCGAATGCGACCGTGAGTACGACGTACACATGGGCACCGACGGCGGCGACATGGCGTGCGTGGATTGCCACGAAGGCGAAGACCACCGGGTGCTCGGCCGCGGCGCCGATCTGGCGGGCACGGACAGGCCCGGCGAACGACTGAGCTGCGAAAACTGCCACGACGCCGAACCCCACGGCGTAACGGTTCTGGATCACCACGCCGGGCGGATCGCCTGCGCGACCTGTCACATCCCGACCTTCGCCAAGACCGACGCGACGGACATGTCCCGCGACTGGTCGACCCCGAAGTACATCGAGGATAAGGACAAGTACACGGCCACGATCGACATGCAGTCGGACGTGATTCCCGCCTACGCCTGGTGGAACGGACAGACCCGGCATCAGCTCATGGGCGAAAAGGTGAAGGTGCAGAAGGACGGCACCGTCTACATGATGAGCCCCGACGGCTCGAAGAAGGACAAGCAGGCGAAGATCTATCCCTTCAAGCTGCATCTGGGGCGCGTGCCCGTGCTCGAGGACGAGCGCTGGCTGGTGCCGATCGGTGTGGAGGAGTTCTTTGGGGACGGGGACATCCATCATGCGGTGCTCGAGGGCGGGCACTACCAGTATGGACTCGAGGACTTCGAGTATGACTGGGTGGATACGAAGCGATGGATGGGGATCTTTCATGGGGTTGTGCCTGCGGCGAAGGCTCTGACTTGTCTGGACTGCCATAGTGAGGGCGGGCGGATGGATTGGGTTGGGCTGGGGTATGGTGAAGATCCGGTGCTCAGGCGCATGAAGTAAACAGCATCCATCGAACATCATAAGGACCGGGCTTCTGCCAGGAGGCCCGGTTTTCTCATTCACACCAACTCGAGACTCCCGCAAGATTCCGACCTTCAATGAACCAAATAGAGCCCCAAACGAGACGGGCCATGGTACAATAGATAGATATCGTCCCGCCTTAATAAGAGAGAGGGTCGTCATGATGAAACGCGCTGTCACGCTTCTGTTACTGGTATGGGCGGCATTGGGGCACTCGAACGCCGACGCGAGACCGGACACATGTTTCGATCTCACGGCTCACCCGAGAGTAATCGGTATCGCACCCCTCGATTATGTCCTCGGCTGTGCAGTCTGTATGCCTTATGTCTACACAGTGGGACGAAGCGGGCTCATCGTCCTCAACGTCTCCGATCCAACGACGCCAAGACAAGTTGCGTCCGTCTATCTGCCGGGATATCCGAGAGCCATCGTTCTGAAAGGCCATACGGCCTATGTCGCCCTCGGTGGAGGCGGCCTTGCAGTCATTGACATCTCCGAAGCCGAGGCCCCGGTGCTGTTGGACATCATCGATACGATCGAGAGCGTCGATCTGGTCTGTGAAGGCGACATCCTAGCAGTCGTAGAGCATGTCGCCCTTCACCTGTTCGATATCTCGACACCATCCACGCCGATCCTGACCGACTCCCACGAACTCGGCACGCGCGGAGTGAAGATCGACATTGAGAACGGCCGCGCATATATCGGCGCACACCCCGGCAACATGGAGATCTATTACATCTCCAATCCTATGGACATCCAGTACATGAATTCGTATGACGGCTATGGTGGTGAGCGTGACGTTTTCGTTGAAGGGTATACTGCATACATATGCATGAGCGGATCCGGTATGGACATCATCGATCTTCAGTTTCCGTCACAGCCGCGGTTACTAGGTTCGTATCCAAGTGAAAACGCATCGATGGTGATTCACAAATCCGGCAATTTCGTATTGCTCGGCGACTCTGAAGCTGGAGTCAAAATCATAGATGTTTCGCATGTGGCCGAGCCGATCTTCAAGGGCGCAGTCGGCGCAGCCGGTTTACCGCACGGCAACATGGCGACGTCCGGACATCTTGCGTTTATACCACAGCAGGAACACGGCCTGAAAATTCTCGACATACGCGGAGAGCCACAACCCGGGCCAATCGCCATGAACGACGAATCTGTGTGTACGTGGGACATGGTCGCCAGGGACAGATTCATCTTCGTCGCCGGCTGGCCAACTCTATCTACGTATCGCATCAATTATCACGGAGCACTGGAGCCTTACGGAGAGGTTCGCTTGGACAGGGGAGGAAAAGCGGTCAAGCTTGCCGGTGACCGAGCCTACGTTCCCGCCGGTTACAGAGGACTTAAAATCATCAACGTCTCG
>DAOVZQ010000481.1 GCA_030635025.1 bacterium | reverse complement strand
TAATTTTATATTATTTTCGGATATCCATCGACATCACAGCCATAATACGCTAGAATATTCCCATTCGACCCCGCACTACACAACGATATCCGCCCAAGGGGGATCCATATGGACGCCATCGACAGCAAAATCATCAAGCTGCTCCAGGCCAACGCGCGCATCACAAACGTGGAGCTGGCCAAGGCCAACAACATGGCTCCGTCGTCTATGCTCGATCGCGTGCGACGGCTGGAAGAACGCGGCGTCATCAAGGGTTACACGACGTTGCTCGATCCCCAGAAGCTGGGCGTCGGGCTCGAAGCGATCGTCATGATCTGTCTGGGCCGGCACCAGGAACGCTCCATCGACACCTTCGAGGACAAAGTGCGCGCCATACCCGAGGTGCGGGCCTGCTGGCACGTGGCCGGCCGCTACGACTACGCACTGCTCGTGTCCGTACGCGACATCAAGCACCTGGGCGATCTGATCAAGCACGACCTGTCGTCCATTCCCGGCATCGAGAAACAAGAGACTTTCCTGACCCTGTCAACGGTCAAAGAAGACCGCGGCATAGCCATACCCACCCCTGCACTCGAGAAGAAAGAGGCCTGAGATGAAAACCATGAACAAAAACGGTGTGGAACGGTACACCGCAGCGGCAGCAGTAGTCATGGAACGGCGTGCGGAGGACTGGCGCAAGATGAAGGCCGCACGATTCGACACGGTCGCGGTGCATGGTCTCTACACCATGCAGGAGGCCCTCGACTTCAACCAGGGATCGGTTATTGAACCCATCTACATGGCCTCGTCCCAGGGGTATCGCGACAGCGACGAAATGGAAGCGGCGCTGAGCTACCAGATCCCCACCTGGTGCTACTCGCGCATCGCCAACCCGACGCTCTACTATTTCGAGAACACCCTGGCCCTGATGGAGACCTACGGTGCGGACATCGAAGCGAGTTGCGTGGGCACCTCGTCGGGCATGTCGGCCATCTTCGCGGCGACCGATTCCTTCCTCTCCGTGGACCCGAAGAACCCGACCGCACCCCGCAATTTCGTGTCTACCTGCCAGGTCTACGGGGGCACCTTCCAGCAGTTCGACGTGCGCCGCCGGCAGGAACAAGGCATCGACTGCCGCTGGGTCGTCGACTCCAACGACATGAGCGAGTGGGAATCGAAGATCGATGAGAACACACGCTTCGTCTACGGCGAGTTGCCTTCGAACCCGGGCCAGGCCTTCTTCGACCTGCGTAAGCTCATCGAACTCGCCCACGCCAAGGGTGTACCCGTGATCATCGACAACACCGTCGGCACTCCGGCGCTGATGCGACCGCTGACCATGGGCGCCGACGTGGTTATCCAGTCGGTCACCAAAACCCTGACCTCGTCGGGTTTCGGGATCGCCGGCGCCGTGATCGCGCGCAAGAACCTAGTGAGCAACTTCGGTTCCGACGAGATGAGGGCCGACTACGCCATGTATCTCAAGGCGCTGCCCAACCGTGACTTCGGGCAGAACCTGTCGCCCATGAACGCCATCCTCTCGCTGAACGACATGCGCACACTGCGCAGCAAGGTCGACCTGTTCAGCCGCAACACGCAGAAGGTTGCGGAGTTCATGGAGGCGCACCCCAAGGTGGAATCGGTTTCGTACCTGGGGCTGCCGAGCCATCCCCTGCACGAGTTGGCCAGCGAGTACCTCTTCCTCGCCGACGCCGAACACGACGACATGTACGGCAAGCCCACCAACCGCTACGGCCATCTCATGTCGTTCTGCGTGGCCGGCGGCGCGGCCAATACCCGCACCATGTTCGATGGTCTGCAGCGCGTCTGGCGCGCGACCGACCTGGGCCGCATCAAGTCGGTGGCGACGATTCCCGCCATCTCGACCCACTCGCAGCAGGGCGAGGAAGGCCGCGCCCTGGCGTCGATCCCGGGCAACATGGTCCGGCTGTGCGTGGGCGGCGAACACGCCGACGACATCATCGCCGACCTGGACCAGGCCCTGGCGGCCATCGGCGGCAAGGTCGCTCCCGCGGTGACATCGGGCTTCTCGTTCGGCGGCGCGTCCCATTCGTCCGTCGCGGAAAGGGACTGACATGGCGTTGCAGTACTACAGCACGAACCTCAGTGCGCCCCATGTGCCGGTGGGGTCGGCGCTGTTGCAGGGTCAGGCGGGTGATCGCGGGCTGTTCATGCCGGAACGGATCCAGCCCCTGTCGAAAGACCTGCTGGCGCGGGCTCGGGACCTCTCCTACCCCGAGCTGGCCGTGGAAATTCTAACGCCCTATGTCGACGGCACTTTCAACCGCGACGAATTGGTTGAGATCTGCCATGACGCCTACGATTTCGACATCCCACTGGAGCGTGTGACCGGCGAGCGCCACGTCATGCGCCTGGACCAGGGGCCGACCGCATCGTTCAAGGACTTTGCGGCCCGGTTCATGGGCCGCGCCCTTGGCCGTCTTGTGGCGGCGCGCGGGAAGGATCTGCTGATCCTCACCGCAACCTCCGGCGACACGGGCTCGGCGGTAGCCAGTGCCTTCCAGGGCGTACCGGGCATCAAGGTGCTGGTGCTCTTCCCCATCAAGGAAGTGTCCGACCGCCAGCGCAAGCAGATGACGACCCTCGGCGGCAACATCGCGACCCTGGCCCTGCCCGGTAAGTTCGACGACTGCCAGGCTCTGGTAAAGCGGGCCTTCTCGGATCCCGACCT
>DAOVZQ010000179.1 GCA_030635025.1 bacterium | reverse complement strand
TGGCCGGTATGCAGGATGGTGATACCCTTGGACTTCATTTTTTCCCTGAACGCTTCGGATCGGGCCGTGGTTTTACGGTGGTTCTGGACCCCGGTGTCGGTGAATTTCAGCAGACAGACATACTTGGCCATTGGTTCTCTCCTGGCGGTTCGAGTTGAGCTGCGAGGACGAGAGGCGTCCGTTGAAAATGGACGCTGAGTCGGAACATAGTGTCTTCAGATTTATCCCCCCTTCTGCTAACACACATATTAGCATGGAGTAGCGTCTCGCGGCAAACTGATTGCACTCATTCGTCATCTTGCGGCGGGGGGGACGCTTTGATTATGAATTCTTTAATTCATTTGGTATTGCGTAGTTGACGGCTATGTGATAAAATCGTCAGCAATCGCAACAGGTCTGCATCCTGGCTACACATCTGCTCCGCACTCCCAGCATCTTCTTGTGTCAGTTCGCATTAGTGCGCGTCGTATGGCGATTCCGCCCTCGATATCCTGGAGTGGCATCAGTCATGAGCATGAATGCAAGACCCATTCTGATAATTGGTGGTGGTGTGGCGGGCATGACTGCGGCGGTCGAGGCCGCCGAAGTCGGCCATCGTGTCATCCTGGTCGAAAAAGAGGCCTATCTCGGGGGGCGTGTGATGCGGACGCATCGCTACTTTCCCAAGATGTGCCCGCCCGCGTGCGGTTTCGAGATAAACGTGCGCCGCATCCGGCAGAATCCACGCATCGTCGTGCATACCCTGGCTACGGTGGAGGAGGTCAAGGGGCACGTGGGCAACTTCGAGGTGCGGATCCGCATTCGTCCGCGCTATGTGACCGGCCGGCCTACCCTGGACAACGATCTGCTCGAGCGATTGACTTCCGAGCGGGACAACGATTTCAACCTGGGCATGGATCGGACCAAGGCGCTCTACTACCCCCATGAGATGGCCTACCCACCGCTGCACGTTTTGGACCGGGACGCACTCTCCGATACCGACGCCGCCCTGTTGACGGAAGCGGCGCCTGAGGGCGCCGTCGACCTGGAGATGACCGAGGAAATTCTTACGGTCAAGGCGGGTGCGGTCGTCGTGGCGACCGGCTGGAAGCCTTACGATGCCGCCAACCTCGACCACCTCGGCTTCGGCCGTTGCCGGAACGTGATCACCAACGTGATGATGGAACGCCTGGCCGCCGGGAATGGACCGACCGCCGGCGCGATCCTGCGTCCTTCCGACGGCAAGCCGGCACGGAACGTGGCCTTCGTGCAATGCGCCGGCTCGCGGGATGAAAACCACCTGCCCTACTGCTCGTCGGTGTGTTGCATGGGGTCCTTGAAGCAGGTTCGCTACCTCCGCGAAAAGACCGACGACGCCCGGGCCTCCGTGTTCTACATCGATATCCGCACGGTGGGTCGCCTGGAGAAATTCTACCAGGACATGCTGGCGGACGAGCAGGTCGAGTTCATCAAGGGAAAGGTGGCGCTGATCGAGGAGGATACCGGAAGCAACGACCTGATCCTGGACGTGGAGGACACGCTGTCCCGACAGACCCTGCACCCTCGCTTCGATCTGGTGGTGCTGGCGACCGGGATGGTCCCCAACACCGTCGATACCAAATTCCCCGACGAACTCGTCTACGACGAATACGGCTTCATTGACGAGTCCACGGAGATTCCCGGCATCTACGCGGCGGGTTGCGCCAGGCATCCGTGTGATGTTGCCCGCACGACGAAGGAAGCGATGGCGGCGGCGCTGCGGTCGATCCAGTGCCAGTATGGAGGGGATTAAGACCATGGCTGACAAGATCGGCGTCTTCATCTGTACGGGTTACGGTATCGCGGAGGCTCTCGATGTCGAGGCGCTCGTCAAGGTGGTCACCGAAGAACGCGGCGTGCCTTTCTGCAGGACCGTGGAGTCCTGCGAGGGATCCGATCTGGCTGAAATCATCCGGGACATCGAGGCCGAGGAACTGGACAAGGTCGTCATCGCCGGGATTTCCGGCCGGTGTGACGAGGTGACCGTTTTTCCCGCGAACGTGATCGTGGAGAAGGTGGCGTTGCGTGAGCATGTCGTCTGGTGCCAGCCTCCCGGCGAGGAGGATACACAGATGCTGGCGGAGGATTATCTCCGCATGTACATCGCCAAGATCGAGAAGATGAAGCCTGTGGAGCCCTTCCAACCGGAAGACGAAATCGACAGGACCATCCTGGTGGTCGGCGGCGGCGTGACCGGTCTGACGTCGGCTCTCGCAGCGGCCCGAACCGGCTATGAAGTGCGTCTGGTCGAGCAGGCCGATCGATTGGGCGGTCGTCTCGCCGATCAATACAAGTCGGTGCCGACCAGGCCGCCCTACAGGGAGCTGGAGGACACGGGCATCGAAACCCTCATTGCCGAGGTCGAAGGCCATCCCCGGATCAAGGTCTACAAGTCGGCCGAGACGGGCGGCATCACGGGGGCGCCGGGCCTCTTCGACGTAACCTTGCGCGCATCAGGCCGGGACCGATCCGCTCCGGAGATCGTGGACGAGTTCCGTGTCGGCGCCGTGGTCCAGGCCACCGGCTGGCGGCCATCCGACCCTCGCGAACACCTGTCGTACGGTCAGGTGCCGGATGTGATCCTGAACGTCGATCTGGAGCGGATGGTCAAGGAGCAGGGCCGTATCACCCGTCCCTCGGACGGACGGTCGGTCAAGAGCATCGCCTTCATCCAGTGCGGCGGCTCCCGCGATCCGGACCACCATTCCTACTGTTCGTCCATCTGCTGTCTCACCTCGCTGAAGCAGGCCATGTATCTCCGTGAGAGCGACGACCAAGCCAAGGCCTTCATCTTTTACGAGTTCATACGTACGCCCGCCCAGTACGAGGATTTCTATCGCCGGGCGCAGGAGGATCCCGGCGTGTTCCTGACGCGGGGAGACGTCACCGACGTGGCCCGCGACGACACCGGCGACCTCATGGTATCGGTGAACGACACCATGCTCGGTGAGCAGATCCGAGTGAAGGTGGACCTGGTGGTGTTGGCGGCCGGCATGCAGCCCAACTCCGCGGACGGGGAGGCGATCAGGGCGTTCGAGGAGGCCAAGGTGACGGCCGAGGACGGCGAGTCGGAGATCCAGCGGCAGGATGCCGCGGACAAGGTCGAAAAGCTCCGGCATCACGAAGGGACCGAGATACTCAATCTCGCCTATCGCCAGGGTCCCGATCTGCCGGTCCTCGAATTCGGTTTCCCGGACTCCCACTTCATCTGCTTTCCCTACGAGAGCCGGCGCACCGGCATCTATCCCGCGGGCGCCGTGCGTCAGCCCATGGACGGTGTCGCCAGTCGCGACGATGCTTTGGGGGCGGCCCTCAAGGCCATCCAGTGCGTGGAGATGACGGCCAGGGGAGAGGCGGTCCACCCGCGCGCCGGCGACACGTCTCATCCTGACTTCTTTTTACAGAGGTGTACCCAGTGCAAGCGATGCACGGAGGAGTGCCCCTTCGGCGTGCTCAACGAGGACGAGAAGGGAACGCCGCTGCTTGAGGTGACCCGCTGCCGTCGCTGCGGCGTGTGCATGGGAGCCTGTCCGGAGCGGATCGTATCCTTCCAGGACTACTCGGTAGAGATCGTGGCCGCGATGATCAAGGCGGTCGATGTTCCAGACGAGTTCGAGGAAAAACCGCGAATCCTGGCGTTGATGTGCGAGAACGACGCCATGCCGGCCCTGGATCTTGCAGGCCGGCGCCGGCTGCATCTCAATCCCCATGTGCGGGTCGTGCCCGTGCGCTGTCTGGGGTCGGTGAACGTGGAATGGATCAACCAGGCGGTTTCGATGGGTTTCGACGGCGTCCTGTTGATCGGCTGCAAGTATGGGGACGACAACCAGTGCCACTTCATCAAGGGCAGTGAGTTGGCCCACTCGCGGGGTGACAACATCAGGGAGAAACTGGAGAAGATGGCCCTGGAGAGCCAGCGGGTCGAACTCCATCAATTTCAGATATCCGATTACGAGACGCTGCCCGGGATCTTCGATGACTTTGTCGAGGTCATCGAGGAAATCGGCATGAATCCGTTCAAGGGGATGTAACGAACGGAGACCAGCAGTCGCTGTCCGGTGGATCGGGGGTGTGAAGACAGTGGATACCAATGAGACGACGAGCTCGACCAGGTCGGAGAACGATGTGGGCGGGAACCTACGAGCGGGACCCGACACCGCGCCGCTGGTGGAACCCGACCTGGATTTCATCCGCACCCTGAGTCGTGGCATCGGCGAGAATTACATGAAATGCATGCAGTGCGGCACCTGCGCCGCCACTTGTTCCCTCTCGCCGGAGGACGAATCCTTTCCCCGCAAGGAGGTGATCTGGGCCGCCTGGGGCTGGAAGGATCGACTGCTGGGGGATCCCGATGTCTGGCTTTGCTACCAGTGCAACGACTGCTCGACCCGGTGCCCGCGCAGCGCCCACCCGGGCGATCTGCTGGCGGCCGTTCGCCGGGAGAGCATCATCCACTTCGCGTATCCCCGGTTTCTCGCCCGCTGGGTCAACGACATCAGGTACATCCCGCTGCTGCTGGCCATCCCGGTGATCTTGTTGGGACTGGCGTGGCGGCTGAGCGGCCCTCTCGGTACGGCGCTCGGCATCCCGGCGTTCACAGGCGAACGGATCGTCTATTCCTACTCCAATGCGCTGCCTCACTGGCTGCTCATCGGTTTCTTCTCGGTCTTCGCCGTCCTGGTCCTGTCGTCGATGACCTTGAGTATCAGGCGCTTCTGGCGCAGCATGCGCGCCGACATCGTACGGCACGGCGGCGGCGTGCAGGTCAAGGGGATCCGGGCCAGTTTCGTTGCAACCCTCAAGACCGTGTTCACCCACGACAACTTCGCAATCTGCACCACGGCCCGTATCAAGTACCTCTCACATCCCTGCTTCTTTTTCGGCTTCCTGGCCATGTCTATCGTCGCGCTCTGGGTGGTCACCGCCGGGATCAATCCACTGGTCCGCGACAGCTTCATCTACCCCTTCGCATTCTGGAGCCCGTGGAAGATCCTCGCCAACCTGGGGGGGCTGGCCCTGGTCGCGGGCTGTATCCTCACCATCCGGGAACGACTCTTCGGCACCGCCTACAACACGGCGGGCAACTCCTACGACTGGTCCTTCCTGGTGACGCTGATCCTCGTCGCGTTGACCGGTTTCCTCACCGAAACACTGCACTACTTCCGCATGGAGCCCCATCGCCACGTGGTGTACTTCGTACATCTGGTCTTTGTCTTCGCCCTGCTGGTCTACATGCCCTACTCGAAGTTCGCCCATGTGGTGTATCGAACCACCGCCCTGGTTTTGGCCGAGAGTTTCGGGCGCAAGCGGGGCGCACCGCCGGTCGTGGTCGATGGTGAAACCGAAGGCGGTGGATGCCCATGAGCACCGACAACGGGTTCAGGCGCGTCAGGAATTTCGTCGTCGGAGTGATTCCGGTGCTGATCATCCTCATGCCGCTGGGCTACAGCGCTTACGACGGTCTGATCGCTCGCGACATGTTATCCGACGAGCCCTTTCTGGAAATGCCCGATGCTTCCCACGAGGCGTGCGTCCGGGAAACGGAGTACATGCGGTTCCATCACTGGGAATTGCTGCGCAGCGTCAGGGACGAGGTCATGCGCAACGGTATCAGGGGGGAGATTTCCCTCGACGGCTGCCGCGAATGCCATCCGAACCGGGATCGTTTCTGCAACCGGTGTCACGAGGCGGTCAGCCTGCAACCCGATTGCTGGGGTTGTCACTACTATCCGGCGTCGCCCGCGACGGCACCGTTGGAGGACCGCGTGGGTCTGTCGTCGTGGCCCGGGGGAGGTGAGTAGGAGATGGATCGGAGGGAATTCCTGAAGAACGGTGGTCTGCTCCTGGCGGGAGCGCCCTGCGCCTGCGGCCTGCTGTCTCTGCTTGCGAACGGTTCGTTCGCCGCCGCCGCAGTACCCGTCGTTGGCATCTTCGATAGCGGTATGCCCGACGTCGACCGTGGGTTCGCCGAGGTCCCGCT
>DAOVZQ010000308.1 GCA_030635025.1 bacterium | reverse complement strand
GGGGCAAAAAAAATGGTAGCGGCTCAGGGATTCGAACCCCGGACACTCGGATTATGATTCCGATGCTCTAACCAACTGAGCTAAGCCGCCACCATGATATTGCGTTGTTCCGCCCGGGGATTCCGGGAGGGCTCTCAATCTAGCGAGGGACGCATATCTTGTCAAGATTGTGCAACCCCCATATTGTCAGGGCCGTAGAGGTCGCCGCATACCGTCGGCGGGAGAGGTGAATATGGAGACGCAGAACAAGACCGGACAGGCCCCGGACGTCTATGAGGAGAGCGAAGTTACACTCGCCCCGCTGGCCGACCGCACGGTCGCGATCCTGGGCTACGGCAACCAGGGGCGGGCCCAGGCCCTGAACCTGCGCGACAGCGGGGTTGCGGTGGTCGTGGGCGCTCGCCCGGATGGACGAGGCCATGCCCGTGCCGTCGCCGACGGTTTCGCGCCCGTTTCGCTCCAAAAAGCCGCCGCGCAGGGCGACGTGGTCATGGTCCTGCTGCCGGATGAGGTACAAGGTCCGGCCTGGCGGGACTGGCTCGCCGCCGGGATGAAACCCGCCGCGGCGCTGGGCTTCTCACACGGATTCGCCATAGCCTTCGACCAGATCGCTCCACCCGACGGCGCGACGTGTTTCCTGGTGGCCCCCAAAGGCCAAGGCGACATGCTGCGCGAGGCCTTTGCCAAGGGCGGCGGCCTGCCCGGCATGCTCGCGGTCACCGACACATCGCCCGACGGCACCTGGGACCTGGCCGCGGCCTACGCCAAGGCCATCGGCTGCTTGAAGGGCGGGGGATTCCGCACCACTTTCCGCGAGGAATGCATCGCCGACCAGTTCGGCGAACAGGCCGTGCTATGCGGCGGCCTGATCGAATTGCTGCGCGCCGCCTACGACACCCTCGTGTCGCGCGGCTACAGCAAGGACAACGCCTACTTCGAGTGCGTCCACGAGGTGAAACTCATCGCCGACCTGCTGCATCGCCACGGTTTGGACGGCATGCGGCGGATGATCAGCCCCACCGCCGCATACGGTGGCTTGACGCGCGGCCCCCGTCTGGTGGACGATGGGCTGCGGGATCGCATGTCGACAATTCTGGACGAGATAGAGAGCGGCGATTTCGCCGCCGAATTTCTGGCGGACGCTTCGAGCGCGGATCCGTCGGGCGCAAGCCTGGCCGCGCGGGAAGCCGCCTCGGACTTTACCGCCACGGGCCGCGGGTTGCGAAAACGCCTCGACGCCCTGGGACTCGACGACACCAACCCATCTGGAGGGACCCGATGAACGACTCGGTGCTCACACGTTTCTGGACCATCATCGTCACCCCGTCCCTGGCCATGGAAGCCGTGCGCGAGAACCCGCGCATTCTTGTGGCCGTGCTGGGCGTCATCGTCATGATGGGGGTCTTCACCGGCGCCACGCTCGAGATCTCCGGTCCCGAACAGGTGGACCTCATGCGCGACACCCGCTTCGGCCGCATGATGGAGCCCGAACAGATCGAAGAGATGTACGACCAATACCTGAACGTCACCATGAAGACCCGTATCATATCAGGCATCCAGGGGGGCTTCGGCGGCGTAGCCATGGCCTTCATCATGGGGCTTGTGTATTTCCTCTTCGGCAAGCTGGCCGGCGGACAGGGCACGTTCAAGCAGGTGATCGGCGCGGTCATGTGGTCCAACGTGGTCGCCCTGGGCTACGGCTCGCTGATCAAGTGGCCGCTGGTGGTGGCCAAACAGACGGTGATGGGCGTCACGCTGGGGCCGGCCGTCCTCGTCTCCGAGCGGGGCTTTCTGGACCCGGTTTTCGGCATCTTGTCGTTTTTCGACATCTTCAGTATCTGGGCCGTCGTTCTGCTCGTCATCGGTTTCGAGCAGGTTCATGGTTTCGCCCGCAACAAGGCGGCCACGATCGTCGTAGCAACGTGGCTGCTTGTGAGCCTGGCCATGTTCGGTATCGGCCGTTTGTTCATCTGATCCTCAAGTCATTGATGTAAAGAGGGGACTGACGTGAAGAAGTGGATCATCATCGTTATCGTGCTGGTCGTCGTCGGCCTGGTGGCCGTCAACCTGCTCAAGTCCAATACCACGACGACAGACGTGGAGATGGCCGACGTAGAGCGCAAGGACCTGATCGAAACGGTCACCGCGTCGGGCACGCTCACGCCCAAGAAGAAGGTGGACGTGAGCGCCAACACCATCGGCAAGGTCACGAGACTGGCCGTGGAGGAGGGTGATCGCGTCGATGAGGGGCAGTTCCTGCTGGAAATCGACCCCACCGAGTACGCGACCATGGTGCGGGGCTACGAAGCCGCCGTGCGCACCGCGCGCGCCGACCTCGACGTGGCCGAGGCCACGCTGGACAAGACCCGCAACGATCGCGACCGCGTGCTCGGTATGGGTGACCTAGCCACCCCGGAGCAGATCGACACCGCCGAGACCAACCTGATCGTGGACAAGGCCCGGGTCTCAGCGGCCCGCGCCCGATTCCTGCAGTCCGAGGCCAACCTCGACAAGGCGGAGTACGACCTGGAGAAGGTCACCATCACGGCGCCCATGGCCGGCGTGGTTACCCGTCTCAACGTGGAGCAGGGCGAGAACGCCATCATGGGCACCCTGAACAACCCGGGCACGGTGCTGCTGGTGATCTCCGAACTGTCGACCATGGAGGCCGAAGTCGACGTGGACGAGACCGAGATCGTGCGCATCGAACTGGGTCAGGTGGCCACGGTTGAGATCGACGCCTTCCCCGACACGACCTTTGCCGGCGTGGTGACCGAGATCGGCAACAGTCCCATCTACACCAGCACCGGCCAGAGCCAGCAGGCGGTCGACTTCAAGGTGACCGTCACGCTCACCGACCAGATCGACGGTGTGCGGCCGGGCCTGTCGGCCGAGGCCGAGATCACAGTCGATGAGGCCGACGACGCCATCGCGGTGCCCATCGGCGCGGTGGTCATGCGCGACTGGCCGCCGCGTGAAAAGGCCGCCACGCGGGGACGCGCCCGCAGCGCCGAACGCGACACCATCGAGCGCGAGGAGGTCGAAGGCGTGTTCGTCGTGGATGCGGATGCCGTATCCTTTGTGCGCGTGGAGCTGGGCATTACCGGCGAGGAGGATTTCGAAATCCTCTCGGGTCCCGAAGAGGGCCAGAAGATCGTCACCGGCCCGTTCCGTAATCTGAGGGACCTGGCGCATGGCGACGCGGTCAAGGAAACGAAAAAGAACCGCCGGGACCGCGACTGATGAACCTCTGGGAAGGCGTGCGCATAGCCCTGGGCAGTCTGTGGACCCACAAGCTGCGCACGCTGCTCACTCTCTTGGGTAATATTGTCGGCACCATGAGCGTGATCGCCGTGGTGTCGCTGATCAACGGCGTGGATATTTACGCCCGCCAGAAGGTGCTCGACGAGGGCTCCAACGTTTTCACGATCTCACGTGTAAACTTCTTCGACATCCTGACCGACATGGACGCCTTCCTGGAATCCCTCGAGAACCCCGATCTTACATTGGATGACCGCGACTACCTGAGCGAACGCATGACCGCGGCCGCCAGTGTGGGCGCATCGCTGGAACGTCGATCCGACCTGCGCGCCGGCGGACGGAGAACCCGCGGCGTGCAGGTGCGCGGTAAGACCGAAGACTACGCCTACATCGAAGACCTGCCCCTCCATGCGGGCCGACACCTGAACCGCCAGGACGTGACCGCCAGCCGTCAGGCGGTGGTCCTGGGCTGGGAGATCGCCCAAGACCTGTTCCCCAATGACGACGACCCTTCCGGAGAAACCCTCAAGATCGGCCGCAAACACTTCCGCGTGGCCGGCGTGGTGGAGGACAAGGGCACCATGCTCGGCAACAGCCGCAACCGCTTCGTGGTGGTGCCGATCACCGCGTACATGAAGCTGTTCGGATCGAGCGAGTCGGTGGATATCAAGGTGGCCGTGGCGGATCTCACGGACATGGATCTGGCCCAGGACGAGGCGCAACACTACATGCGCCTGCGCCACAAACTGCGCCCCTCCGAGGACGACGATTTCGGCATTGTCACGATGGAAGCCCTGCTCTCGATGTGGTCGGGCATTTCCAGCGCCATCTACAGCGCCCTGGTGCCGCTGGTGGGCATAAGCCTGGTGATCGGCGGCATCGTGCTGATGAACATCATGCTGGTGGCCGTCACCGAACGAACGCGCGAGATCGGCATCCGCAAGGCCGTGGGCGCAAGACGAATGGCCGTATTGTGGCAGTTCCTGG
>DAOVZQ010000097.1 GCA_030635025.1 bacterium | reverse complement strand
GGTCCATCTTCGTCATTATCGACTTTTGTCTCAGATGACGGCTGCACCTCCTGAAGAACTGCTATCTCCTCAGCTCGCATATTGGCCGCGACTAGACGTTGCGCTAGTTTTGCAACCTCAGATCGATATAACCCGGCGGTTCTGTCTTCAAAACGAAGGCTTGTCCAATCCACCCATTGAAAACCGCCAACCAATCGCAGGAGTGCATCCTCAGCTTTGGGGTCGTCCAAGGATGGGATCTCCATGTAGCGTAAAGGGAGGACCAGATCCTTCAATCCAAGTTCCTGTGCCTTATGCGCAAACGTATGCAATTCACGACGGCACTCCGGGCTCTGGAAATAACGAGGGGTCATAACGGGGATAAAGAACGCCACCGACGCCAGCCCTGAATCAATCTTGGTTTTCCAGCTTTCCCCCCATTCTATATCATCCCGGTCCAGAAAGAGGTGAATAGGCTCGCCCGTGAGCATTTCGAATTGACTGGCTACGTCCCTAGCCAGTTGGGCAATTCGACCGCCTTCAGCTTCGTCGTCCTTATGGACGTATGACCAGAATCCTTGATAGTCGGCCATCATAGTTCTCCTCTAGTATTCGCATTACCGAGTTGGCGATCACACAGTTCAACATCTCATACCATTGTTATATTGTGGCCCAGGTCTTAACGTTGCCTTCACCTGCAAGCGGGGCTGGCGAGATTGACAGGTGCAAGCTCTTGTTAGCAACAGATTACTTTCTCCTCTGGGCGAAGTATACTAATCCACCAACTATCAAGACACCGATGACCTGAACGGCCAAATTCGGTACATTCACTTTAGAGGGCACCTCTATTCTGCCGGTGACATATTGTGGCATATCGAAGATATATCCATAGCCCGTATCCAGTATAACATTATTAAATTCTACAACATACGGAGGGTATAGCACCATAATAAACACAAGTACGGCCATTATATATAATACTACTATAGCAGATCGTGGGTCCCCTTCATTATTTATACGGATGTCGTTTCGCCCGCCCGCCGCGACCATGGGGGTGCTATTTGCTGAAATATCATCACCCTGCGCCTCCTCCGGTTTTGTTTTCACATAAAACCCTCTCCCTTCCAGTGATTTCATATACCACTTATTCCCACAGAGTCCCGGCACAAGATGAAAGACCCAATTAAGAATAATTGCCACTAGCCATAGCGCTCTAGAAATATCTGTAGAACTCTGTGAGTCGCGTAAATAACCAATGAGTATCGCTCCAACTACCCAGACAGTAGCCCATAGTGCGAACTTGTCCCATACACCCTTGGCCGCCAACCAGAACACTGTAAAGAAGAAGCCCGGCCAAGAAAAACCATGCTTCACCCGCTTGTGGCCATGCTGGTAGTGGAAGTACTCATTATATTCCTTCATAAGTACACTCATTCGTTTTCACACACATTGCCTTGTTGCTAACGTTGACTTCAGCTGCAAGCGCGTCCGGCGAAGCCGGTTTGGCGCGGCTTGTGCGCAAGCACAAGGCGTGACAAAAGCGATTGTCGGCTGCAAGCGTTTGTTAGACGGACGGTCCTTAGAGCGACTAATTCGACATCTTCACGTCCGCCAACTGCTTCACGTATTCTGCGTCTCGCTTGGTCCGCACTTCGATGATAACGCCGCGCCCTTCACCGTACTTGGGCGCTGCGTCGATGACTGCCAATACTGGTGCGTCCAAGGGAATGGCCTGTGCCGCGTCGACTGCTTTCTGCCCCAATACAAACCCAGCAAGAAAGTGCCGCCTGCATGGAGTCAGGTACAAGACAGTCCGCTTCTTCTGCTTCAATCGTAGAACCCAACCCCACTTCGCCCCGCCGAAATTCCAATCGAGTGCCAAGGGAGCAAACGCAGCTTCGAAGTGTGCAATGAGTTCGTCCCAACGATCCGCGCTACGACCTAAAACGGCTCTGAGTTCTGCAGATTGCGGCTCGCAGGATTTGTCGTCGAATGCACTGAGCGCCATTGCCTCTCAACTCCTATTTCCGTCTAACTCTAAATCTCATGTCCGTGATATCAGATAGGCAGTGAGGCCCGCCCTGATACCCCAAAGCGCCAACCAAGATTGTCGCTCACATCCCTATGTGTCCCCGGATGTCGCCTATCTCGTTTTCGCTATGACATCAGATATACCGGAGACATTGATCTCAACTGGACTTTACCATGGCGAATGCGCCTGGTCAAATCCGCCCGTCCAGCCGCCACACCAGCACATCGGCTGTTAACCAAAATGGAGCCCAAGCACGAAATCTGAGAGGGAGAGACTTTTCGGCCCATTCTCGGCCTCTACGAGTCACTTATAGTTAACAACCAGAGGCGACCGATGGGAATGTCGCCCCCGCTAACCCTTTGACAACACGCACTTATAGAGACGCCTCAGGGCGACACCGCCAAGGCCCAGGTACTGAGAATATTCCGAGTTGGAAATACGTGGCTCCCCTCATAGAACTAGAACTAATCCCCGAAACGGCAATAACCCTGTCATGTATTTGAGAGATACTCAGTACCCACTTCTGGATGATAAGCCAATCCTGTCACACTCCGTTGTCTCACTCCGACCATCTTATCCATAAAGGTAGCAACTACTTCTACCTCATCACCAACCTCAAGGATCATCGGTGCTCGTATGAATACGCCTTGAGCTGTCTCACCTCTATCTAAGTCTAGAATATCCCCTACAAACGAATCCACCTGCGTCCCATACCCATTCCTTCTCACCACCACATCCAACAACCCCAGCGGCCGAACCCCATGCAGCCCCTCCTCCTCCTCAATCCTCGTCGCCAACATAATCAACCCAGCACAAGTCCCAAGAATCGGCTTCCCCGCCCCCGCAAAATCCAAAATAGGCTGCCTCAACCCAACCTTATCAATCAACCTCGTCATAGTAGTACTCTCACCCCCAGGAATAATCAGACTCCGCACCCCTTCCAACTCCCCAGGCCTTCTCACCCGAACATGCCCCACACCCTGCCGATCCAGCGCCTGCTCGTGCAACTCAAAATCCCCCTGAAGGGCCAAAACACCAACGGGAAGCTCGCTCACATCATCCTCACTTCATCATTCCGGATCTATCGGGGCCGCCATTGCACCACGTGGTGACGTGGGCGGCACATCGCATCAAAAAAGCGCCCAGCCCGGTCAGACCAGGCCGGGCGCAGAGCGAAGTCCGCGGGGCTGGTTTACCAGCCCCTGCTCGCCATCTTCTCTTCCTCGGGCATCGACGCTACGTCCAAGCCATCCATGGCCTCGCCCAGGTCCATACTGATCTCCAGCAGCTTCGCGGGATCGTCGTAGAACGTTACGGCCTGGACAATGGCTTCGGCTCGGGGCTTGGGATCGTCGCTCTTGAAGATGCCTGAGCCCACGAAGACCGTCTCCGCGCCGAGCTGCATCATAAGGCTCGCATCCGCGGGAGTCGCAATGCCACCAGCCGCAAAATTCGGCACCGGCAACTTACCCAGCTTGGCCACTTCCAACACGATGTGATAAGGCGCCCCAAGGTTCTTCGCCTCGGCCATCAACTCATCCTCGCGCAGCACCGTCAGCCGGCGAATCGATTCCTGCACCGTGCGCATATGCCGCACAGCTTCCACGATATTCCCACTACCAGCCTCACCCTTGGTCCGGATCATCGCGGCGCCTTCACCTATCCGGCGCAGCGCTTCTCCGAGATCCCGGCACCCACAGACGAAAGGCACCTTGAACGCCCACTTGTCGACGTGGTTCTTCTCGTCGGCCGGGGTCAGCACTTCGCTCTCGTCCACGAAGTCTACGCCCAGCGCCTCGAGGACCTGCGCCTCGGCGAAGTGGCCGATGCGGCACTTGGCCATGACCGGGATCGAGACCGTGGCCTGGATCTCCTTGATCATCTTGGGCTGGCTCATCCTCGCGATGCCGCCGTCCTTGCGGATGTCGGCCGGGATGCGTTCCAGGGCCATCACCGCGACCGCGCCCGCCTCCTCGGCGATCTTGGCCTGTTCGGCGTTGGTCACGTCCATGATGCAGCCGCCCTTGAGCATTTCGGCCAGGCCGACCTTCAGCTTCATGCGCTCCTGGATTTTCTTGTCGTTCCAAGGGGTGGGCATGGGATCCTCTCCTTTTCTATCCGACCTCATCCCGGAGCTAGTCTCCGGTGCGTTGATTCCCATCTGAATGATAATCGCTCTTTCATGGCTCCGAAAGCCTAGACTCTCTTTCCGACCTGTTTTGAGTCATGATGGACACCCTGATATCCTACTATTTAGATAGGACTTGTCTTCTTGTTGTCGCTCTGTCATAATCGGGTCTTCAAACACCATTTCCTTGATCCTGGAGGCCCCGCCGTGAAAGTGAGCAAACTCTTGTCCTTGGCGCTACTTCTCGCTCTTGCCGGATTTACGGTATCCGGCTGCAGCGACGACGATCCCGTGGCCCCAGGTGGGACTCCCGCGGCCTATACCGACGCGGACGGCATCAACGGCGGCCGCATGTACGACAAGTTCTGGGCCGATGAGACCGGTTTCGATTCCTCGAAGGACGTCTCTTTCGACTTCGACGCCTACAAGGACTTCTTCCGCTGCAAGCAGTGTCACGGCTGGGACCGTCTCGGTAGCCAGGGCGCCTACATCGGTCGCGCGCCGAGCACCACGCGGCCCAACGTCTCCGCGGTCGATCTGCGCGCCTACGCCGCCAACCACACGCCGCAGGAGATCTTCGACAACCTGTCGGCGGCGACCGGCCGGCGCGCCCTCACCGCCGATCTCTCCATGTACGATCCCGACACCAACCCCACCGTCGGCGATCAGATGCCCGACCTCTCGGAGATCTTCTCCGACGCCCAACTGTGGCAGCTCGTCAAGTACCTCAAGGCCGAAGCCGTCGACGTGGACGACCTCTACAGTTTCACCACCGGCGGCACCTATCCCACCGGCGACATCGCCTACAGCGGCATCGGGGCCGGCGGCAACGCGGCCAACGGCGACGCCCTGTACACCGCCCGGTGCGCAAGCTGCCACGGGGCTGACGGGACCAGCTTCCTGGTCGACGGCGACAGCTACACCGTCGGTCGTCACGTGCGCAGCAAGCCGTACGAGGATCACCACAAGTTCAAGTTCGGGCAGCTGGGATCGGCCATGGGCAGCCTGGTGACCGACCTCCAGGAGCTGCAGGACATCTACGCCGCCCTGACCAACAGCACGACCTACCCGGACGAGGCCCCGCCCCCGGCCGGCTACGTCTCCGCCGACGGTTCCAACGGCGGCCGGCTGTACGACAAGTTCTGGGCGATCGAGACGGGCTTCAACCAGTCCGACCCCAACTTCGACACGCTCAACGACAACAAGGATTTCTTCCGCTGCAAACAGTGTCATGGCTGGGATCGCCTGGGCAACGAGGGCGCCTACATCAACCGCGCGCCCCGGACCACTCGTCCGAACGTGACGGGACTCGATCTGCT
Organism: bacterium; assembly: GCA_030635025.1. Taxonomy (GTDB): domain Bacteria; phylum Krumholzibacteriota; class Krumholzibacteriia; order LZORAL124-64-63; family LZORAL124-64-63; genus JAHIYU01. The sequence continues at coordinate 2,672 of DAOVZQ010000097.1, read as the reverse complement.
CGCCCTGAGCGCCGAGTATACGCCCCAGGAGATGTTCGACGCCATCAAGTCCTCCGCCGGGCGCCGCGCCCCCACCGCCGACCTGTCCACCTACGACCCGGACACCAACCCCTCACTGGGTGACCAGATGCCGGACTACTCGCAGATCCTCACCGACGCCCAGATCTGGGATCTGGTGAAGTTCCTGCTCGAAGACGCCGTCGACGTGAACGATCTCTACGACTTCACACTCGACGGGGGCTACCCCGACGGCTCGATCACCTTCAGCAATGTGGGCCGGGACGGCGACGCGACCGCCGGCGATGCCCTCTACGCAGCCAGATGCGTTGGCTGTCACGGCGCCGACGGCACGCAGATCGGTGTCGACGGCGGCTACTCGGTGGGCAGTCACCTGCGCGCCAAGCCCAACGAGGACCAGCACAAGTTCAAGTTCGGTCAGCTGGGATCCGACATGACCGCCCTGGTGACCGACCTGAACGAGATGAAGGACCTCTACAAAGCCCTGTCCAACACGACCAACTATCCCGATCCCACTCCGTCACGCTAGGGCGCGGGGGGACGCAAAAAAGGCCCGGGTGGATCCGCCACCCGGGCCTTTTACATGGATCCGAACGAGCGAGACGCCGCTAGTACGACTGGGCGAACAACACCCGCTTGTGACTGGGCTTGCCGCACTTGATGCAGGTGCCTTCTTCGGCTTCCGCCGTCAGCGGGATATTTCGGATCGTGACCTTGGTCTCGTTCTGGATGGACTCTTCGCAGTCCCGGTCGCCGCAGTGGTGACAGTACGCGAAGCCGCCCTCGTTCTTGTACAGCTGTGTGAACTCGTCCCACGTGTCCAACTTATGCGTGTTCTTGGTGCGACGCTCCAGGGCCGCGGCGAACAGGTCGGACTGGATGCGCTCGAGATTGGCCTCGACCGCTTGCGTGAGTTCGGCCAGGGGGACGGTGATCTTCTCGCCGTCGTGACGAGTCGCCAGCACACACACGTCTTCGGCGATGTCGCGCGGACCCAGTTCGATACGGATCGGGATGCCCTTGCGCTCCCACTCTCCATACTTCCAGCCGGGACGCATCTTGTCGCGGTCGTCGATGTGCACCAGGCCCGCCACGGGCTTCAGCATATCGCGGAGCTCGGCGGCCTTGGCGACCACCATCTCCTTCTCCTCGTCTTTGCGCCAGATCGGCACGATAACAACCTTGCGCTGCGCCACCTTGGGCGGCAACACCAGGCCCTTGTCGTCGCTGTGGCACATGATCAGGCCGCCAATCAGCCTTGTGCTCACGCCCCAGCTCGAGGCCCACACATAATCCTGGCTGCCTTCGGCGTTCTGGAACTTCACGTCGAAGGCCTTGGCGAAGTTCTGGCCCAGGTCGTGGCTCGTCCCGGCCTGCAGCGCCTTGTTGTCCTGCATCATCGCTTCGATGGAGAACGTTTCCTGGGCGCCGGCGAAGCGTTCACGCTCGGTCTTCTTGCCGACGATCACGGGCATGGCCATGATGTCCTCGGCGAACCAGCGGTAGCACTCGAGCATCTGCAGGGTCTCTTCGAGCGCCTCGGCGGCGGTGGCGTGGGCGGTGTGGCCTTCCTGCCATAAAAACTCAGTGGTGCGCAGGAACAGCCGCGTACGCATCTCCCAACGCATGACATTGGCCCACTGGTTGATCAGGATGGGCAGGTCGCGGTAGCTCATGATCCACTTGCGGTACTGGTTCCAGATCACGGTCTCGCTGGTGGGTCGGATGATGAGCTCTTCCTCGAGCTTCGACGCGGGGTCGGGCTCCACCGAGGGTTTGCCGTCCTTCACGACCGAGCGCAGCCTGGTATGCGTCACGATGGCGCATTCCTTAGCGAAGCCTTCGACGTGCTCGGCTTCCTTGGCCAGGAAGCTCTTGGGGATCAGCAGCGGGAAGTAGGCGTTCACGTGGCCCAGTTCCTTGAAGCGGTCGTCGAGCTGCCGCTGCATGCTCTCCCAGATCGCATACCCGTTGGGACGGATCACCATGCAGCCGCGCACGGGGCTGGCCTCGGCCAGCTCGGCCTGCGCGATAACGTCCTGGTACCAGCGAGAATAGTCGTCGCTGCGTTTGCAGATATCGGCCATGGGGGTCCTTTCCCGGGAATTGACGGAAATATGCGGCGCGGCGCATGGGCTGCCGCCGGGGACATGATAACACGTGGAAACGGTTGGGGAAAGCCGTGTGGGGGGTGGAATCAGGTTAGGGTGGCGAGGAAGCGGAGGAGGGACTGGTAGATGTCCTGGCGGGAGCCGAGGCGGATGACGAAGACGACAAGTTTTCCGGAGTCCACCCGATAGACGACCCGGTATTTCCCGACGCGAATCCTCAGCAGGCCCCGGAAAGGCCCTTTCATCCGTCGGCTGCCAGAGGGCTCCGGGTTCGACGTCAACCTGTTGATGGCGCGAACCAACCTGGCCCGGTGCGGTCTTGAGACGGACCGCAAGTCCTTCTCGGCTCGGTCGGTAACCTCGATTTCGTAGACGGGTTGTCTCATTCGTCATCGAGTCTGGCAATAACATCCGCGATTGGAATCGTCTTCTCGGGATCAAAGTCCTTCATGACTTCCGCCACCCGCATCATATCCACCTTGTCCTCGATCATCTCGAGCAACTCGACATCCTCGAGCGGTACGATGACCGCCAGGTCCTTTT
>DAOVZQ010000267.1 GCA_030635025.1 bacterium | reverse complement strand
GGCATCGCGAGTCTCGGGATCAAGGAGAACGTCAAGGGCTACTGGGCGATGTTCCTGCTGCTGCACGTCGGCGTGCTCGGGACATTCGCAGCCCTCGACCTGTTCCTGTTCTACGTGTTCTGGGAAGTGATGCTGCTGCCGATGTATTTCCTGATCGGCATCTGGGGCGGCCCGCGCAAGGAATACGCGGCGATCAAGTTCTTCCTCTACACGCTGGCCGGCTCGGTGCTGATGCTGCTGGCGATGATCGCCTTCTATTACAACGTTCAGGATCCGGTCACCGGCGGCCACACGTTCAACATGCTGCACATGATGGACCAGGCCAACCACACCGGCATTCTCGACGCGTCCAACATCCGCTTCATAATCTGGATCGCGCTGTTCATCGGCTTCGCCATCAAGGTGCCGATCTTCCCGTTCCACACATGGCTGCCCGACGCCCACGTCGAGGCGCCCACGGCCGTGTCGGTTATTCTGGCCGGCGTGCTGCTGAAGATGGGTACCTACGGCATCCTGAGGATCAGCTACCCGATCCTGCCCGACCAGGCGGTCAACTTCATGATCCCCCTGGCGATTCTGGGCTGCATCAACATCCTCTATGGAGCGTTCTGCGCCATGGCGCAGACGGACATGAAGAAGCTGGTGGCCTACTCGTCGATCAGTCATATGGGCTACGTGCTGCTGGGCATGTCCGCGATGAATTCGGTGGGCATCAACGGCGCCGTCTTCCAGATGTTCAACCACGGCACCATCACGGCCATGATGTTCCTCTGCGTGGGCGTCATCTATGATCGCGCCCACCACCGCAACATCGACGGTTTCGGCGGTCTCGGCCTGCAGATGCCGGTCTACATGACGGTCTTCTCGTTCGCGCTCTTCGCCGCTGTCGGTTTGCCCGGCCTGAGCGGCTTCGTGAGCGAGGTGATGGTCTTTATGGGGGCGTTCCCGGTGCACCGGTCCATCACGATCATCAGTGCGATCGGTATCGTGATCGGTGCCGCCTACGTGTTGTGGATGCTGCAGCGCGTCTTCCTCGGTCCCAAGAACGACAAGTACGACAATCTGCCCGACATCTCGGCTCGCGAGCTCTTTACGCTGGTGCCCATCGGCATCCTCGTGCTGCTGCTGGGCGTGTATCCGGTGCCGGTGCTGAACCTGGTGAAGGCGTCGCTGAACCATCTGGTCCAGGTCGTGGCGGGTTAGCCGCGGCCGTCGCAGGGAGTTGTCCCGGTGAGTCTGGAAATATTGAACATCCCGAGTTGGTCCGATATGGGGAACTTCATCCCCGAAGTGATCTTCTTCGGCGTCTTTCTGCTGGCCTTGCTGGGCGACATCATCGTCCGCAAGAAGCCCGTGGTGCCGTTCCTGATCGTCCTGGTGGGCAGCCTTACGGCCCTCGCCTATGCCGTGGCCGGTCTGAATGCGCCCGAGCAGACGATCCTGGGCGAACTGGTGGCCGTGGACGGTCTGGCCGCCTTCTTCCGCGTGCTCTTCGCGTTCGTGGCCGTGATCACCGTGCTCCTCTCGTGGAAAAGCGAGGAGATCATGGGCAGGGGGCGGGAACACAAGGGCGAGTACTACGCCCTGATCGCCCTGATGACCGGCGGCATGATGGTGATGGCCGCCGCCCGTGACCTGATCATGCTCTACCTGTCCCTGGAACTGGTGTCGCTGACCAGCTACGTGATGGCCGGCTACATGCGCAATTCGCTGCGTGCGACCGAGGCTTCGGTCAAGTACATGATCTTCGGCGCGGTCAGCTCGGGTGTGATGCTCTACGGCCTGTCGCTGCTCTACGGCCTGACCGGTTCGATGAGTTTCGACGGCATCGGCGCGGCCCTGCTCGCCGGCAAAGCCGATCCCCTGGCGCTGTTGACCATCACAGTGATGATCTTCGCCGGCATGGGCTACAAGATCGCCATGGTGCCTTTCCACTTCTGGTGCCCCGACGTCTACGAAGGCGCGCCCACGCCCGTGTCGGGCTTCTTCTCGGTGGCGCCCAAGGCCGCCGGTTTAGCCCTGCTGATTCGCTTTTTCTACACGACATTGGCGCCGATCGTCGGGCAAGTCGACTTCCCGCTGCTGATCGCCGTCCTCTCGGTCGCGACCATGACCTACGGCAACCTGACCGCCGTGCGTCAGGACAACGTGAAGCGCATGCTCGCCTACTCGAGTATCGCCCACGTGGGCTACCTGCTCATGGGCTTCCTGATGCTCACGTCACAGGGTCTTCAGGCCATCCTCTTCTACCTAGCGGTCTACGCCCTGATGAACCTCGGCGCCTTCCTGTTCGTGGTCGCCGTGAACAACTCGCTCAAGAGCGAACATCTGGACGACTACGCCGGGCTGGGCTTCCGCGCCCCGTGGGCCGCCATCATGATGGTCCTCTTCCTGGTTTCGCTGACGGGACTGCCGCCCACCGCGGGCTTCATCGGCAAGTTCTACCTCTTTGCGGAAGTCATTCGCCGCGAATGGTACTGGCTGGCCGTCGTCGGTGTGCTCAACAGCGCGGTGAGCCTCTTCTACTACATGAAGATCGCCAAGGCCCTGTTCTTCACGAAGGCGCCCGAGGATGCGCCGGTTGTGGTCATCTCGCCGCTGCACTATGTGGTCATGGCGGTATTGGCCGTGCCGACGCTGGTGCTCGGTCTTTACTGGGGTCCGCTGAAGGATATGGCCGACCGGGCGCTTGAGGGGTTTGCGGGGATGTAGGTACGGACTTCGGAAATTGGTATACGCCTTGCTTATACGCCGCCGGTAGCCCTCTGAGGCCCGGCGGCGGCTTGTTTAGCGGAATCCCTCTCGCCACGAGGGCTCCGCTGGTGATAGATTATCCGCCATAGGGGTCAGAATTCGCACCCGGCCGAAACGGCGCGGTGCGCGCGTTGCGGGTTTTTCCCGCTGGATGTTGCGATCAAGGTAGGTTCGCCGAAATGCTGGTTTCGATCGTTATTCCCGTGTACAACACTGCCAAGACGCTGCCCGAGATCTCTCGTCGCATCGACGCTGTGTTCGCTGCGCGCAGCGAAGACGACTACGAACTCATTTTCGTGGACGACTGCTCACCGAATATTGCGACCTGGCCGGCCCTCGAGCAGACGGCCGCCGACAATCCTCGGGTCAAGATCATCCAGCTCACACGTAATTTCGGACAGCAGGGCGCGACGCTCTGCGGCAACGCCGAGGCCCGCGGCGATGTGATCCTCACCATGGATGACGATCTCCAGCATCACCCCGAGGAGATCCCTCTGTTCCTGGATCAGGCCGACCACGATATCGTGATCGGACAGTTCCGTCGTAAGCGGCACAACCTGTTCAAGCGCTTGACGAGCTGGATCAAGGGCTGGTTCGACTACTACCTGATCGGCAAACCGAAGCATTTGCAGAGCACGTCCTTCCGTATGTATAGCCGGACCGTCGCGGAGGGGGTGAAGATGTTCCGTACGCCCAATCCGTTCATGCCGGCGCTGCTCTACCAGATCAGCAAGGACATCGTGGGCGTCGAGGTGGACCACGCGCCGCGCGAGGAGGGCAAGAGCGGCTATTCGCTGGGCAAGATGATCAGGCTCTTCAGCAATCTGATCATCAACAACTCGTCGTTCTTGTTGCGCATTTTCGCTTACCTGGGCATGTTCCTGGCCCTCGGCAGCCTGTGCATGTTCTTTGTCGTGGTATACCAGAAGCTGGTGATGGGCGTACCCATCCAGGGCTGGTCCTCGCTGATGGCCACAATCCTGCTGCTGGGCGGAACCATCATGTTGATCATGGGCATCATGGGCGAATACCTGCTGCGCGCGATTCAGAGCAGCGAGGGTAACCCGGCCTTCCTGGTGCGACACAGACGAGGCGGTTCCGCCGACTCAGACAATAGAAACCCATCCGTTGTGGATGGACGGTAATAACTGAAACGAGGGACTATGAGCGCATTAAAATCGGTAGTGATCATGGGCGGCCTGGGATCGGGGCAGATTGTTGCCTCGGTGATCGAGGACATCAACGCCCAGGAACCCACCTGGGAGATCAAGGGCTACCTGAACGATGTCGAGGAGATGGGCAGCCTGATCGGCGCCTATCCCGTCGTCGGCCTGACCGCCGAAGCGGCCGACTACGCCGCCAAGGGCGTGTTCGTCCACTACGCCATGCGCAACGCCAAGTTCGCCCGTCCCCGCATCAGGCGTTTCAAGGAGATGGGCATCCCCGACGAGGCCTTCGCCACCTTCGTACACCCGGCGACGCATACGTCCGGCAGCGCCGGACTCGGGCATGGGTCGTTGCTCTGCGCCCAGGTGAACCTGTCCTTCGGCGCCCGCGTCGCCAACCACAATCATCTCTACGGAAACGCCTTCATCGGCCACGACAGCGTACTCGAGGATTTTTCGTGGATCGCCAACAACTCGGCCATCGGCGCGCGCTGCATCATCGGGGAGGGTGCGCATCTGGGCACCAACTGCAGCCTGCGCGAGGACGTGAACATCGGGCCCTACGCCATCGTCGGCATCGGCTCGGTCGTTCTGAAGGACGTCGGTGAGGACGAAATCGCCGTGGGCAACCCCGCCAAGATCATCGGCAGCGTCGCCCAGTACAAAGAGGACCCAGTCGACGCGAGGAAGAAATCGTGAACGAAGCCTCGAAACCGTTCCGTCGTCTCCTGGAGGATTTCACCGTCGGTGCGACCATCGAACACTGGC
>DAOVZQ010000266.1 GCA_030635025.1 bacterium | reverse complement strand
TCTCCCCCCACCGAGGTGAGCTGTGACAGGGGACTCAGGTCCGTGATATCGTATTGCCGCGGCTGGTCACTGCCGTCGATGACGGACAGATTGCCCCGAATCTCCTCGATGCCGCGAAGGGTCTCTAGTTCGGCCTGGCCAGTCACGCTGATGCTGCCGAGCATGACCGTGAGGCCCGGTTCAAAAATCGGATCGTCATTGCAACCGGAGAGGCCGACCAGGCAAATGACTAGCGGGATGATGAACACAATGCACTTCATGGGTATCCGCTCCTCTTAGCTCAAAATGTCACAATATAGATACCGTCTAATTCTAAACTGGAGATACAGGAAGTGTGATAGTAAACGCACTCCCTTCCCCCACCATACTCCGCACCCGCACATCCCCTTTATGCCTCCGCAAAATCTGCTGCACCGTAGCCAGCCCCCAGCCCATCTTGACCCGGTCGTCCCCCTCGGTGAACCCTACATCGAACAGCCGGCCTAGCTGTGCGTCCGGAATACCCACGCCCGTATCCGCAACCTCCACGATGATCTCGCCCTCGCCCGCCTCGGTCGTGATCGTGATCGTCCCCTCCCCCTCGATCGCCTTGGCGGCGTTGGTCAGCAGGTTCAGGAAAACCTGGTTGAGCTCGCCGGGGTGGGCAGTGATCAGGGGTAGTTCTCCGTAGCGGCGCACGACCGAGATCCGTTCGCCCAGCTCGTGCTTGATGACCGTCAGCGTGTTCTCGATGCCCTGGATGATGTCGGTGCGCTGCAGTTCGGCTTCGTCGAGATGGGTGAAGTTCTTCAGGCCGCGGATCTGGTCGGCTATGCGCTCGCTGGCGTAGATGAGGTTCTCGGAGCTGTCGCGCAGGGCGTTCAAGGCCCTTTGCAGACCCGGATCGGCGCGCAGCGCTTCGAGATCACCGGCCGCGGCCACGATCTCCTCAACCCGGCCGCGGGCGCGCGAAACCACGTCGGCCGAGGACGATACCGCCCCCACCGGATTGTTCAGCTCGTGGGCCAGCCCGGCCACCATCTGGCCTAGCGACGCCATCTTCTCCGACTGGACCAGTTGTGTCTGGGTCTCACGCAGATGGGTGAGCGTGTTCTCGAGCTCGTCGGTGCGTTCGATGAGCTGCTGCTCCGCCTCCTTGCGCGTGCAGATATCGACGTTGGTGCCGATCACTCTCACCGGCCGGTCCCGCTCGTCACGCTCGACGATCTTGCCGCGCATTTGGACCCAACACCAGGCGCCGTCCTTGGTGCGCATGCGGGCTTCCACATCGAAGGGAAATCCATGCTCGATGTGGGCCTGGAAGCTGCTGTTGACGAAATCCAGATCGTCGGGATGCAACAGGCCGCGAATGCCGTCGATGTTTTCCGGCATTTCCGCTACCTCGTAGCCCAGCATCGACGCGTAACGGGGGCTGAGATAGAACTCTCCGGTCTGGGCCTGGAAATCCCAGAGCCCGTCGTTGGCGGCATCCATGGCCAGGGCCAGCCGCTCTTCGCTGGACCGCAGCGCCGCTTCCGCCTTTTCGCGCCGGTCGATGTCGGTGATCAGGCTGTGCTGCATGCGACGAAACGCATCCGCAAGACGGCCCAGATCATCCTCGGAACGGTAATCAAGCGTCTGGTGCAGATCGCCTTGGGCGATGGCTTCGGTCGCGTCGCGAATGCTGTGTACCGGCTTCAGCACCGACCAGATCACGCCCATGGATACGAAGACCATGGCCACCATGCAGGCCACGATCAGCAGTGTGATGAAGTGACGGAAATCCCGGGCCCTCCGGCTCGTCTCCTCAAGATGGCCGCGCAGCTCCTCGCGACGGCTGGCAGACACGATACGCACGGCCTCGACCAGTTCGTCGTGACGCGTGCGCATCAGCGCGAGGTTGGTGAAAACCTGCTCGTCCACGTCTATGCCGCTGTCGATCATCTGGGTCGTCGCCAGACGTGCAACGTCGTAGTAGGCGTCGCACTTCCGGCTCAAGGTATCGAGGACCGACTGATCCGTGTGGGGCAGTTCGCGCGCGGCGGCGATCACGTCCAGGAATTCGTCGCGCAGGGCGGCAGCCTCCTCGATCATCTCGGGATCGCCCGCGGTCATGGCGCTCTGCAGCGTGAAGGGAAGTTGGACGGCCAGGGTCTCGAGTCGGTGGCTCTGTTCCAGCGCGGCGTAGAACTCGGTTTCGATCCGGTCGATCAGACGCTCGCTCTGGATCGAACCGATGCGGATGAGCACCAGAATCACCACGAAGGCCACGGCGGCCAGCACGGGCAAGGTCATGATCCGGTGCGCGAACTTCACTTGCAGACCAGCTCCTTGACGTCCCGCAGCGGCGTGTCGCTCGAGACATAGCCTACCGCGCCGGGCGTGATGGCGACGTACTCCATCAACTCGCGCTCGCTGTTGAACGCCTTGGGCGGAATGCCCTTTCCGGTAAAGACGGCCTGTTTCCAGTAGATCTCGAACTTGGCCACGGATCGGTCCAGAAGCCCCTCCACGAACACCTTGTGAACATCGCCGTCACGCAACATCACCGGTACGATGGTCACACCGCCCTGCCAGCGCATCTTCTTGCCCAGGTAGATACGCTCGGCCGATTTCTCGCTGCACACGTTGTCGGGTACGTCGGGATGAACGATCAGCTTTACGGGGTGATCTTCGTCCGCAATCGCCGGCCCGACCGCCATGAACAGCGTGAGGAGAAAGAACATCGGTATGGTGAATCCGCGCATGTCTCCCCCCCTAGAAATAGAACGTGGCCTTGGCTGCGGTGTACTGCCACCAGCGCCGCATGGCGATCGGGTCGTCCAGGTCGTTCTTGGCCAGGCTGGTGAGCCCGGTGCCGTCGACCAGGTGGTGCTCGAACTTCAGGAGCCAGTGATCGGACACGTCGTAACGCACCGCGAAACAATGATCCTTCTGCCAGCCAAAGAAATCGCGCAGGCCCTGATCCGTGAGAGTCGATCCATCCTTGTCCTCGCGATCGTCGAAATACTCGGAGTAATAACCCGTCAACGCCAGCTTGCGGGCGGCCTGCCAGGAAAGCTGTCCGTACCAGCCCTCGGAAGTGCTGTCGTTCAAACGAACCTGGGAATATTCCAGCGTCAGGGTCAGCCAGCCGCGAACGTATTCGCTTGAGAGAGTCATCATGCGGTCGAGATCGCCGGAATAAACCTGCGGCACGTCGAGATGATAGATCCGGCCATCCACGATCTCCTGGAATTGCAGCCGGGCCGACATGTCGAACTTGGCCTGCATGTAGGTGGCGCCCAGCCGGATGCCGTCGACGGGGCTGTGCCATTGCACGCCGCCGCCCCACATCCAGTCGAACTTCACCTCAGAATCGTCCACGCCCAGGAATGTGTACTCGGCTCCCGGCATGGGATTGAGGACGGTGAGTTTGCCCGTCATCTCCCAGATTTCGGTCCAGAAACCATGCTCGGGATCCGGCACGTTCAGGGTGCCAGCGTAGAGTTCGTAGTCGAGGTTTCCTCCATCGTCCAGAGCCAGGTTGCCGTAGAAACCGGCGCCCTCCATGCCCATGATGAAGTCGCGATGCTCCTCGTTGTACACGCTCTGGGGCAGCATGATGGTCGGGCGTAGCATATCGACGTCGCGGCCCTGGCCATAGAGCCCCTGCAGGGTCTTGAACTTGCCGGCACGCAGCCCCAGATAGTCGCGCCAGTGGTAGTCGGCATAGGCCCAGTCGATCACCACGTTGTTGTTGCCGACATCTCCGAAGTCGCGGGCCATGAACTGGAGGCCCACGCGCAGCTTTTCCTCGGGGCGGGCCAGGATGCTGACCGCGGCCTCGTGAAATTCGGCGCTGCCGTCTCGCGAATCGTCGACGAGGTAGTTCACGTCACGCGAGTTGAGCCAGCCCTGGCTTATAAAGCCGCGTATGTACAGGTCCTCGGTCTGGGCCGCGGCCGGCAAGGCGATCAGCAGCACGGCGGTGACCAGGATGCACCCATTGAGCAGTTGTTTCATCGCATCTCCCGTTCCGGGCTAGATGAAGGTCTTGAGAATGTCGGTCTGCAGTCCCTGCAGCTTGCCGTAGGCGGCATCGATCTCGGCGATCTTGCCCTCCAAGGCACGCAGCAGGCTCATGCGCTCGATACCGTTGCGCAGCACCAGCAACAGGTTGTCGTTGTCCCACGGTTTCTCGATGTACTGGAAGAGACCCACCTCGTTGATGGCCTTGATGGCGTTCTCCTTGTCAGCGTAACCCGTCAGCAGGACGCGCGGCGCATGGGCATGGAGGTCGCGGAATTCCTTCAGGAACTCGATGCCGTCCATCTCGGGCATGAGATAGTCGGAGACGACGATGTCCACGTCGTTTTCGCGACCGAACGCCAGGGCGTCACGAGGCGCGAGGAAGGTCTTGACCTCGTAGTCGGTCTCCAGTCGCAGGAACGCCGACAGGCTGGACAGGACCATGTCCTCGTCGTCGACGATCACCACCACCGGCATATGCGTATTCTCGGTCATGGGACTTCCTTCTTCCGGGTTCACGTCCGCTTGTCGCCGCCGGCGGCCAGTCCCCGCAGACGGCGCGCGACGGTCTTGATCACACCCTGCGCGATCTGGACGTGATCGGCCATCAGGTCCACGAAATCGTCGCGATCGATGCGCAGCAGGGTCGCGTCGGCGATCGTCTCGGCGGTCACCAGTCTCGGTTCTTCGTCGAAGAGCGCCCAGGTGCCGAAGGCCTCGCCGG
>DAOVZQ010000061.1 GCA_030635025.1 bacterium | reverse complement strand
ATTTCGACGAACTGAGCAAGGCCGGTTCGATGATGGGTTCGGGCGGCATGATCGTCATGGACGAGAGCACGTGCATGGTCGACGTGGCCCGGTACTTCACCGATTTCCTGGCCCACGAGTCCTGCGGAAAATGCGCCGCCTGCCGACTGGGTCTGGACCAGATGCTGGCCATCCTCAAGCGGATCTGCGCGGGCGAAGGTATCCCCGCGGACCTGCCGACTCTCGAGAAACTTTTCGACGTTCTGGACGACGGGTCCCTGTGCGGCCTGGGCAAGAGCGCAGCCAACCCGGTGCGCTCCACCCTCGCTCATTTCCGTGAAGAGTACGAAGCGCACATCAACGACAAGCGCTGCCCGGCCGGCGTCTGTCGCGAACTGATCATTTTCGAGGTGACCGACGACTGCAACGGCTGCGGAGCCTGCGTCAAGGTCTGTCCCGCGGACGCAATCATCGGCGAGAAGAAGGGCCAGCACTCCATCACCGTGGACGTCTGCACGAGTTGCGGACTGTGCCAGGCCTCGTGTCCCGAAGACGCCATCATTTCCAGGTAGGGCTTATGAGCGACAAGATCGAAATCACGATCAACGGGCAACCCATAGCGGTCGAACCGGGCATCATGGTGCTGGACGCGGCGCGGAGTCTGGGCGTGCAGGTACCGACCCTGTGTGACCACCCCTCCCTCGATCCCAGCGGCGCGTGCCGTCTGTGCGTCGTGGAGATCAGTCACGCCGACTGGAACGGCTGGTCCGGCTTAGTGACCTCGTGCCTCTATCCCGTCGAGGCGGGACTGCAGGTGTCGACCCTCTCGAAGCGCGTGCACGAGACGAGACGCACCCTGCTCGAGCTGTACCTGGCGCGATGCCCGGACTCGGACGAGATCAAGGCCTTCGCCCGGGCCGAAGGCGTCGACACAACCCCCTTCCCGCCCAAGGCCGACGCCGACAAGTGCATCCAGTGCGGCCTGTGTGTACGGGTGTGCGACGAGTTGAGCGTGCAGGCCCTGGCGCCCCTGGGCCGCGGCACCAACAAAACCGTCGGCCCGCGTCCCGACGACGTGGGCGAGGACTGCGTGGGCTGCCTGGCCTGCGCCGACATCTGTCCCACCGGCGAGATCACGTTCACGCGCACCGGCGGCAAGCTTGACATCTGGAACAAGTCCTTCCACGTACCGATCTGCATGGTGCTGACCGACCTGTGCCGCGGCTGCGGCGCCTGCGAGCAATCCTGCCCCTTCGACATCCCGCGCGTCTACGCCACGCGCGACGGCGCGTTTTTGGCCGACATCTCGCTCGAAACCTGCACCGGCTGCGGCCTCTGCGCGGGGGCCTGCCCCACCGGCGCCATCGTCCAGCGCGGCTGGCCGGACCAGGTCATGACCGGCGATGCCGACCAGCGCGGCAAGATCATCACCTACGCCTGCGACCGCTCGCACTTCGAAGATCGCGACGGCCTGATCGGCGTCACCTGCGTGGGCCGCGTGGGCGTGGACGACATCCTTACCGGCCTGGCCCGCGGAGCCGACGGTGTGCAACTGGTGTGCCGCGATCGCGACACCTGCCCCTTCGGCGAGGGCGGTCACCTGGGCGAGCAACAGGCCGCCGTTGTGAACGACTTGGCCGAAATTGTCGGACTGGGCGCCAACCGCGTTCGCTATGTGCGCCCGCGCCCGGGGCTCGGCGGACCAGACGAGGCTGTGGCCGCCTTCCGCGCGGCTTGCCCCCCCTCTCCCCTGACCGAACCCTGCCCCGAAGAGCTGACGTCCTCACCCGGCCTCGATCGCGCCTTGGACATCGTCGGCTGGTTCACGACCCGGTCCGAACTCGAGCCACAACTGCCAGACGATATCGCAACACTCTTCGATAAGGACGACAACGCGACCGACGTCCTGTGGCTTGGCGGCCTGATCGAACTCGACCGCCTGCTAGCCGATCGCGTGGCAAACTGGCGCCTGCGCGACATGCTGGCCCAGGCCGGCGCCGCACTCCGCGGTCTGGGTCTGAAACCACGCCTGGCCACGACCTGGGATCAGATCGGCGACGCCAAACGGATGATCGTCCTGGATCGCCAGTTCGCACCTGACATCGACGCGCCGACCGTCACTCTCGACGAGTTGACCGGAGCTGAAACCGGCGACACGCCGTCGTTCAGCTTCCGCATAACTCACGACGAGCGCCGCGCCCTGATCGCCCGTCTGAAGGCGGCCGGCGACACGCCCATCCGCACCACGCTCGGCGACCTCGTCCAACTCAAACTGATCACACGACAAGGGGCCTGGCTCGAAGGCCGCTTCGCCGAACCCACCGCCTCCTTCGAGGGCGTGGAGGTGAACCGATGAGTGACCGACGGATCGACTCCCATCCCATCCTGCCGCCTCTAACCAGCGAGCGGATCGACTTCACCTTCAACGGCGAGGCACTCCAGGCCCGCAAGGGCGAGGTCATCTCGTCGGCGCTGTACGCCGCCGGCATCTCCATCTTCGGACATCACCACAAGGACCACGGACCGCAGGGCATCTACTGCGTCAACGGGCAGTGCAGCCAGTACACCGTGGTGGCCGACGGTCGACCGGTCAAATCGTGCATGGTGCCGGTCAGCCCCGGCATGAGCGTGCAGAGCTGTGAAGACCACCCCGCCCTGAGCGAAGTCGAAGCGTCCGCCTCCAGCCCCGACGTCCCCGACATCGAGGTCCAGGTCCTGATCATCGGCGGCGGCCCCGCCGGCGTTTGCGCCGCCAACGAGCTGGGACGCCTCGGCATCGAGTGCCTGATCGTCGACGACAAGCAAGAGCTGGGCGGCAAGCTCGGCCTGCAGACCCACAACTTCTTCGGCTCGGTGGCCGACTGTTACGCCGGCATGCGCGGCATGGACATCGGCACCAGACTCGCCGAGGAAGTCGGCGCCTTGCCGACGGTCGACGTCTGGCTCGACTCCACCGTCGTCGGTGCCTTCTGCGACGGTAAGTTCGGCGTGGCCGGTCCGCAGGGATACCGCCTGGTCAGCCCGCACGCCACGCTCATTACCTGCGGCGCCCGCGAAAAAAGCCTGTCGTTCCCAGGCTGCGACCTGCCCGGCGTCTACGGCGCCGGCGCCTTCCAGACCCTGGTCAACCGCGACCAGGTGCGCTGCGCCGAAAAACTCTTCATCATCGGCGGCGGCAACGTGGGCCTGATCGGCGCCTATCACGCGCTGCAGGCTGGCATCGACGTGGTCGGCCTGGTCGAGGCGCTGCCGCGCTGCGGCGGCTACAAGGTTCACGAGGACAAGATCAAGCGCCTGGGCGTGCCCATCTGGACACGTCACACGGTCCTGCGGGTCGAAGGCGACGAAAAGGTCGAGCGCGTGATCACAGCGGCCATCGACGACAAATTCCAGCCCATCGCCGGCACCGAACGCGCCTTCGAGGTGGACACGGTGCTCGTGGCGGTGGGGCTGTCACCGGTCGACGAACTTCTGGTCAAGGCCCGCGAGTACGGCATGAAGGTCATGGCCGCCGGCGACACGAACGAGATCGCCGAAGCGTCCGCGGCCATCTTCTCGGGCAAGATCACCGGCCGCAAGCTGGCGCGCGATCTGGGCTTCGACGTCCCTATTCCCAGCGACTGGGAAAGCTTCGGCGAGATGCTCAAGCACCACGGCAGCGAGCCGGTCGCCTATGAAGCGCCCGTGATCGACACGCCGGTCTACCCCCTGCTGCGCTGCGTCCAGGAAATCCCCTGCAACCCCTGCATCGAGGCCTGCCCGCACGACCTGATCTCCATGCCGGGCTCGATCCTCGCTCTGCCGGATTTCGCGGGCCTGTGCGAAGGCTGCGGCCAATGCGTGATCGCGTGCCCCGGCCTGGCCATCAATCTGGTGCACAACGACTACGACCCTACGGGCGAGAAGGCTCTGCTCACGCTGCCTTTCGAATTCGAGGACGAGGTGATCCCCTTCGGCGCCGAGGTCGTCACCACGGACATGGAGGGCAACGAGGTGGGCACCGGCACGGTGATCGCCGTCCGCAAACGCGAGGACCAGGATCGGCGCAAGCTGCTCATGCTTGAGGTGCCCGGCACGGACAAGTTCCTGGTGGCGGGATTCCGCATTCGCGAGCCCTGGCAGGGCGAACCCGTGGAGGGCGAAGCACCCGACGCCGACCCCATGGTTTGCCGCTGCGAGCGCGTCCGCAAGAGCGAGATCGTTACGGCCATCCGCGACGGCGTGCGCGACATGAACCAGCTCAAGGCCGTGGTCCGCTCCGGCATGGGCGGCTGCGGCGGCAAGACCTGCACCGAGTTGGTCATGCGCCTGTACCGTGAGGAGGGCGTGGACCCGTCCGAAGTAACGCAGCCTTCGATCCGACCGCTTGTGGCCGAGGTGCACCTGGGCGATTTCGTCCGCACGTCCGACAAGGAGGGCGACTGAAGTGGCCGCTGACAAGACATACGACGCGATCGTCGTGGGCGCCGGCAGCGTCGGCAACCCCACCGCCTGCTTCCTGTCCCAGGCCGGCCTGAAAGTGCTGGTTCTGGAACGACGTCCCGCCGCGGGCCAGGGCGACAACAAGGCCGCCATCGGCGGCGTGCGCGCCACCCACTCGGACCCCGGCAAGATCATGACCTGCGGCGAGAGCCTCAAGATCTTCACCAACTGGGAAGACGAGTACGGTTTCAGCGTGGGCTGGAAACCGGGCGGCTACTGCTTCCCCGTCTTCGACGATCAGATCGAGGGTGTGCTCAAGGGCATCCTCCCCATCCAGAAGTCGCACGGCCTGGAAATCGACTGGGTCGATGCCGATCGCGTAGCCGACCTCTGCCCCGGCATCATCCGCGAGAACCTGCGCGGCGGCACCTACAGCCCTATAGACGGCCAGGTCTCCCCCCTGCTGGCGCCGGTCGCCTTCCAGCGCGAGGCCCAGAACAACGGCGCCGAATACAGATTCAACGAACGCGTAACGGGCTACCTGCGCGACGGCGCCAAGGTCATCGGCGTGAAAACCGGTCAGGGCGACTACCACGCCGGCGAAACGATCCTGGCCACCGGCGCCGACGCCGCCGAACACGGCGTCCTGCTCGGCCTGGAAATCCCCGTGGTACCCGACGTGCACGAGGCGGGCATCAGCGCCCCGGTCGAACCTTTCCTCAAACCCCTGGTCGTGGACCTCCGCCCCGGCCCCGAGGGCAAAACGGCCAACTTCTACTTCGGGCAGAACCACGAGGGCCAGATCATCTTCTGCTACACACCGCGCGAGCTCTTCCCGGGCACCAATCGCGAGTCTCTGTCGGAGTTTTTGCCGATCCTGGCCAACCGCATGATCTCTCTGATCCCGCGCCTGAAGAACCTGCTGATCCGCCGCGTGTGGCGCGGCTGTTATCCCATGACCCCCGACGGCGTGCCCATCATCGATCGCGTCAAAGGTGTCGACGGGCTGATGTTGGCGGTGGGCATGTGCGGACAGGGCTTCATGATGGGGCCGGGCGTGGCCAAGAACGTCACGTCGCTGATAGTGGACGGGACATCGACGCTGCCCGACGAGGTGCACGCCTGCTTCCGGTTTGATCGGGATTTCTGGGCGGCGAAGACGGAGGCGCTCAAATAGGACACAGGACGACACAGCAAGACATATATTGACAATTACGGACTTTCGTTCTATTATGAAGTCAGGCAGAGCAGGGCCCAAGTGTTCTCGACGATCTCCCAGGATTAATAAACACGACCCTGCTCAAGGCTATCAGCTGACAGACGTTTAGTTGGTTCACAAACTCACAACGAAATGGAGGGTGACATGGAACAGGCTCTTACAGCAGTTCAGATGTTGTTCTATCTCATGGGTGGCTTGGGGTTGTTTTTCATGGGAGTTGGCGTGCTCTGGTTCGTGGATGTCTACAAAAAGAAGAATGAGTAGTCTCGCCATATCACGGCGGGACTTCAGCGACCATCGCGCCAGTCCCGCTAGCAGGTGAGGCCCACGATACCCTAGCCGGAGGTGACTATAATGCAGAGCGACTACCCTGAAATCCTAACCCTCCAGCAAGCAGCCGAACTTCTACAGGTTTCTGAGAGAACGATACAACGCATGGTCAAGCGCGGCGAGATGCCCGGCTCACAGATCGGCGGCCAGTGGCGTTTTGATCGCGAACAGGTCAAGGCTCTGGTGCGCAGCGAATGGAGACCGGAAGATAAGCCGACACCCCAGAAAGACCTGGTCGAGGCGGAGACCATGCGGCTGGGCGTGGATCAGCCCGAGACGCTGTTGGATTTGCAGCGAGCGGCGAAGAAGAGGCTGGAAAGCCGGGAGGATTAACGGCCAGACCGTCATTTACACGTGTAAAAAAAAAGCCCCCACCTCCGAAGAGGCGGGGGCTAATTTTACGGACAATATCGTCCGAGTCGGCTACCAGCCGGAACCGCTGTCGCGACGGGGCTTGTCACGGGCCTCGTTCACGTTGAGGTCGCGGCCACCCATGTTGGTGCCGTTGAGGGCACTAATGGCGGCGGCACATGCGGCGTCATCCATCTCGACGAAACCGAAGCCACGGGGGCGACCCGTGTCACGGTCGTTGATCAGGGCCACGGAGTGGACCTCACCATGCGCACCAAAAAGGTCGCGCACTTCGTCTTCGGTGGCGGTGAAAGGCAGGTTTCCAACGTAGATCTTCTTCATTCTAATACACCTCTTGCCGGGTCTCCGGCAAACACAGGCATTCGGGGGTACCGGCTTGTTCCGGCGGACCTTCATGCCTCGAATACCCCTGCGACACTCGCGAGGGGTTGCAATGAAATGAAATTGGGCTTGGATCGATGAACAATCGAAGATTCAATAATCATTGTCAATGCGCGGTCAAGGTAGGCGGGCTAAAGGAAAAGCGCAAGTTAATTCGGGATCGTAAAAAAAGAAGACCCCGCCTCCGAAGAAGCGGGGTCCAACTTTACGGACAGATTCATCCGTGTCGGTTTACCAACCCGAGTTGCGATTGTCGCGCCGGGGCCGCTCACGCGCCTCGTTCACGTTGAGGTCGCGACCGCCCATGTTGGTACCATTGAGGGCGTTGATGGCGGCGGTAGCAGCGGTGTCGTCCATCTCGACGAAACCGAAACCACGGGGCCGACCGGTGTCGCGGTCGTTGATCAGGGCAACCGAGGTGACCTCGCCGTGCGCTGCGAACAGTTCGCGCACTTCGTCTTCGGTCGCAGTGAAGGGCAGGTTTCCGACGTAGATCTTCTTCATTTCCACAAACTCACTTCTTGCCGGCTTTCCGGCAAACTCAGGCATTCGGGGGCATCAGCTAGTTCCGACGGACCGTCATGCCTCAAACACCCCTGCGACGCTTTCGCGAGGGGCCGCAATGACATGAAATTGATCGGGACTTGAAAAGCCTGAGATTCAATAGTCATTATCATTTGCGCGAATAGAATAACCGACCCCGCGCCCAAGTGCAATCAATTTCTAATTCAGCGATAGAGGCTTTTCACTGTGCTCCAGGTCGTATCCTCGTTTTCGGTTACGTCTATTTGGACCACGGCCAGCATCACCTCGTACGCTGCAGGCGGAATGGGGACGCCGACGGTGGGATAGGGCGCCACCCACAACAGCTCGACGCGGAAAATATCGTGGACGTGTACCTGGGGATCGAGCGTGGTGTGCAGGGAGAAATATTCCACGTTGCCGATGGGCAGGGAGAGCCAAAGCGCGGCCTCGGCGTTCCCCTCCCAAACGCAAAAGGCTTCCATGGGACAGCGGGAATCCGCAGGGATACTGTTGAATCCGATTACGAGCCCGCCCCCGCCGACCTCGACGATTTCGCCGACACCCAGGGTGAAGGGTTCGCCCAGGGGGACGGCTCCGAGGGATAGAATCGGCAGTATAATCACGACAAGAGACAGCAGAATCATCTGGCGCTTCATGGTCCCCCCTTTAATGAAATCCACAAATCACATTCTAACCTAAACGGGGACACATTCCCATATGAATCAGATTCTGCAGGTGTATCAGTAGTCCCGCGCCCACTTCAACTCCACACCCGACTCGGTCCCCTGCCCCACCGACGTCTCCAGACGGAAAAACCGGTTCAGCGTGTAGTCGAGCCGCACGAAATAGGCGTTCCGTCGGTCCAACATCTGCTCGTACTTGATCAGCAGCTTGGGGCTGAGGTACTTGCCGACCATGAGGCTGCTGGATTCGTCCTCGTTGGCGGCCTGGTTGTAGGAGATCAGGTCCGCGCCCAGGGCCGTCGACAAGCGGTCGGTCAATTCGGTGGAGCCCAGCGACGCCAGGATCTGGGCGGTGCGCTCCATGAGAAGGTTTTCCTGGCCGCTGTCCAGTTCGTCCAGGGGTTTGCCGAAGAGCAGCGAAGCAATGATGTCGCCCTCGGTCATCTCCGGGTCGGACGAGAGCGTCAACTCAGGCGCCAGCGCCCAGCCCATCACGCCGATGCGGTAGGTGGTGCCCTCGATGGTCGAACGTAATTCGAGGTCGAGCTGGGGATCGCTTTCCAGATCGCCGTAGAACGAGACCACGCCCCGTTCGACCTCGAACTGGCGGCCCATGAACTTGAGCGTGCCTCGCGCGGCCTGCAACTCGCCGACCACCGCCGGCTCCGCACCCTGCTGGGTGACCTGCAGATCGCCGACCAGTTCGATGGCCAGGCCGCGTCCACGCAGCCAGAAATTGCCGGGACAGGACAGGTCCAGGGTCAGGTCCATTTCCAGGGGTTCGGCGACCGGAGCGACCAATGTCGAGTCGACTGATACGCCCTGCGGATGGGTCAGCAGAAGCGCCTCCCCTTCGGCGGGCAACAGCAGGGGCGGCACGTCGGGAATGACGATCACGCCGCCCTCGATCACCAGGCCACCGACCACGGACGGCCGTCGTGTCGTACCGCCCAGATCGATCTCGCCGCCGAACTCCACCCAGGTGCCGTCGTCCAGTTCCAGGCGCAGACGCGGTGCGTCCAGACCGCCGTCGATGGTGGCGTCCGTGCCAACGCCGCGCAGATCGATCGCGGCCTCGAAGACCCCGTCCATACCGAGCGCCGGGGGCATGTAGTCGGCAAACTCGGACAGATCCAGGCGCTCGGTGGCGAACCCGATCGCGAAGGAATCGGTGGTCGACGGGACGAAAGCGGGCGGGTCCAGCGACATCGAGACCGGCAACATCGCCTGTCCGGTCGCGAGACGCCGTTCGCCGCGGTCGAGATGGAAGGCCGCATCGACACGACCGGGGGCGGTGCCCAGTTCGGCAATGAGCGTCAGATCGGCCAATTGATCGTCGCCGGTGACGGTTGCTCCGAAGCCACCATGGAGTTGGGGCGCCGCGGCGGTTCCCTGCAGGGACAGATTGCCGGTCAGAGCCAGCACCAGATCCTCGTCGGT
>DAOVZQ010000435.1 GCA_030635025.1 bacterium | reverse complement strand
ATCAAGGCCGGCTACGGAATGGTCAACATGAAGCAGAAGCTCGAAGGCACGGACAAGGACAACCTATCGTCCTTCGTGCTCGGCTTCTTCACGAATTACTAGAGCGTTGCGTAAGGGGCCCCGTCCGTCACGACGGGGCCCCTTTTTGATATGCGCCAGCGGCTCAGATAACACTTGCTGTGCCCATTCCGGCTAATTACCCTTGGGCCTGTAATGGGAGCGAGGAACTAATCGCGGGCGGCGTCGCGGCCGTCGGGTTGCGGTCGGTTGACCGAGACTCATCTCCCTGTCACGGATTACAGTCTTCACAAAGGAGTGTATTATGAGGTCCACCAAGTTGATACCGATCGGGACAGTTGCGCTAGCACTGGTCGTGCTGAGCGCTTCCTTCGCTTCCGCTCAATCCGAAACCCAGAGCACGCTCGTGATCAATCCGCAAATCGGAATCAACGCAGCAACCCTGTCCAACAATGCGGAAGACATCCAGAACGATGCCAATGTCGGCTGGCAGATCGGCGGCTATCTCCGCTACGGCAAGCGCTTCTACCTCCAGCCGGGGATCTTCTGGCACTACATGAACACCGAGACGACGTCGGACGTGAATGCCGCTGACGACTTCAAGTTCGATCAGAAGATCAGTACGATCCAGGTGCCGGTATGCGTCGGCTTCGACATCATCTCCTCGGAAGCTCTCGTCTTCCGCGCCTTCGCCGGTGCGGCGGTATCGTTCGTGACCAGCGTCGACGAAAACGAGTTCATTGAAAAGGACGACATCAACAGCACCCAATGGCTCGGACGGGTCGGACTCGGCCTGGACTTTACGATATTCACGCTCGATCTGGGCTACGACTACGGGTTCTCGAACTTCTACTCCGACGAAACCATCGCGGATGCCGCATCTGACGATCTGGATATCTCGGACACCAAGATCCAGGAGTTCTACCTGAGCGTCGGCCTGAAGTTCTAGGCGCGCGAAAACAGACCGCGCGAAAACAGACCGCACGAAAACAGACCACACGACAACGGGGGCGCGGGGTTATCGAGCCAGGGTTAGCCTGGCCGTGAACCTGTGCCCCCGCGTTCGCGTCGGGCAACCTTGACGCCGTTACCAGCATTCTGACGCAGTTCCACAATGCCCGGTCCAGTACGCCCGGATTGGGGCTGTTCATGGTGGGGTCCAATCATGTATCCTGTTGGTGGATAATTTCTTAGCAAATCAGTGGGCATTCAGTACAAACAAGGAGAAAGCCGTGATGAAGCGCTGGAGAGTCGCAGCCGCTGTAACCTCTTTGCTGGTGGTCCCACTGGCCCTGGGCGCTGACTCGGCGCAAGAGGGAAGTCTGCCCTACGATCGTTTCGAAACCGGCGAGGTATGTGCCGATTGCCATGGGGAAATCACGACGCAGCATGCCCGTTCCCTGATGGCCCGATCCTTCACCCACGAATGGGACGAAATCGAATACTTCGAACTGGCGCTGCCCCATGCCTTGAAGGTCGAGAAAGTCGCCGGTGTCAAGGCCGGCTGCAACGGCTGCCACGCGCCGCTGGCTTATCTGGCGGGAGACATACCACCCCAGCGCCCGTCGGAAAACAGCCGCGCCAACGAAGGTGTGAGTTGCGATGTCTGTCATTCCATCACGGGCTTCGCCGGCGATGTGCCTTTCAACTTCAATTACATCATGGAACCTGGCGAGACGAAGCAGGGTACGCGGCCCGGTATGGAGAGCGGGTACCACGAGATCGCCGTGAACGAATTCCTGGCCAGCTCTGAATTCTGTGGCATCTGCCACAACGAGCAGGACCCCTTCGGCATGTGGGTCAAGGCTACTCACCTGGAGTGGCGGGACGGCCCTTACGGGCAGGCGAGCATCAACTGCCAGGATTGCCATATGCCCCGTACGGACGGAACCCTGAGTGACGACGGCGATCCGGTCGAGGGCGTGCGCCGCCACACCTTCCACGGTGTGCATTTCCCCGAGAAGTTGAGCGGCGCCGTGGAAGTGCTACTCTATCCGCGCGACGAGACGGTTGCGACGGGGGACGCGCTGATCCTCGACGCCACGGTGATGAACGCCAAGGCGGGGCACATGATCCCCAGCGGCTCGGTGGAAGAGCGCGTCGTCTGGCTGCACGTCGAAGCCACCGACAGCCAGGGCCAATCATGGCATCTGCCCGTGGACCGCAAGGGCTTCGCCGGCGAGGACTGGACCATTGCCGATGCGAATGCGATGGCTTACCAGGACATCGGCGATATCCGCGGCCTGGAGGATTTTGCCGGCCTGAGCCGCGATGGTGACGTTCCGGCCGGCGATCGCATCTACCGCATGCCTTACCTCGATCCGCAGGGTCGGATGACCGTGGCCCAGTGGAACACCGCCTCCTTCGGCCCGGATTACAGGTTGCCGCCGCTCGAGGCCATCGGTGAAACCTTTACCTGGCAGGTACCGACCGGCGCCGCCAAGGGAGAAGTCAAGGTGAGCGCCACCGCCTACATGACAATGGTCGTATCCTCGGTCGCGGACTACATGAAATTGCCGGCCGCGGAAAAGGAAGCGATGGTCATGGGGACCACCGAGGTCACGGTGGTTGTGAAGTAAAGATGGTCGTGAGCCAAGGGCGGCCGTGAACCAAGGGCGGCCGTGAGCCAAGGGCGGCTCACCCATCCTGTCTACCAGCGAAAGATGGAGCCGACCTGGATCTGGGTGGCGGTGCTGTACTGACGGTCCTTGTTCTCCCTACGGCCCCAGAGAAACTCGATCCCCAGATCCACGCGGGAGGTCGGCGACCACAGCAGGTTCAGATCGAGGCGGACGGTCTCGTGATAGGCATCCGGTTCCTGGAAGACCGGGTTGTCCACCCAGACGTAGCCCAGGCAGGCGGTGCTGCGCACGTTGCGGCTCCACCAGTGCTGGTAGCCGGCGTAGCAGCCGAAGACCTTCAGGGTCTCCATCGTGCCATTGGTGGTGTCGAAGACGGCGTCCTGGCCGCCCTCGGCCCTCAGGTCGTTGATGTAGTGGCCAAGAGCACGGCCGAAGTTGACCTGGAATTTCAGATTCTCTTTCTCGTGGAAGGGCAGGGGAATCCGGCCACTCAAACAAACTCCTCCGCCGGGGTCGCT
>DAOVZQ010000484.1 GCA_030635025.1 bacterium | reverse complement strand
TGCTCTTGGTGCCGGTGGTGATCAACACCGCATCGGCGCCGTAGCCGCCGGTGAACGAGGAAACAAACTGCTCGGTGTCGATCTCGCCGATGGCCGCGGCGGCATCCAGGCCCATGGCCCGGGCCAGCTCGGCCTTGCGCGGGTCGATGTCCAGGCCGATCACGCGGCAGCCCGAGGCCTTCAGGATCGCACCGGCCAACAGCCCGACCAGTCCCAGCCCGATGACCGCCACGTTCTCTCCCACCTGCACCTCGGCCTGGCGAACACCCTGCATGGCGATGGCGCCGACCGTGGCGAAAGCGGCCTGTTCGGTAGGCAGAACGCCGTCGTTGTCTCCAGTGACTCCCTCAGCCACTTTGGGGATCCGGCAACAGAGATTGACCGGAATCCAATTATACTCGGCGTGGGTAGCCAGCTCGCCGCCCCCGCAGGCGACCAGATCGCCCACTGTGAATTCGGTGACGCCGGCGCCCACCTCGATGACTTCGCCCGCCAGGCTGTAGCCCAAGGGCGTGAACGAGTCGAGACGGTTCATGACCTTGCGGTAAGTGGCCATGGGACCGAGTTGCTTGAAAGTGTCGAGGACCTGCTTGACCTTTTCCGGGCGGGCGCGCGCCATGCCCAGATAGGACCGCTTGGAATCGTCCACCTTCATTTTTTCGGTTCCGGCCGAAATGAGCGAGTGGCGCGTACGGACAAGCACGCCGCCGGGCTTGAGCGCGGGCACGGGCACGTCTTCTAGCGTCAACGAGCCTTTTTTGTAGTTCTGGGCAATCTGTTTCATGGGTGGTCCTGGACCCCTCGAAAGATGTTCCTGTGTCCGGGATTCCGTCCACGCCGGCGCGGAAGTACGCGCCAAGCCGAGCATCGGAAACCCGATCCGTCTACTCGGTTGTGGTCGGCTATGGTGCTGGTTTCTTTAGGAAAAACGAGTATAAGCCGTTGTAAACACGCCGTCAAGCTGAGCCGACACACAGAATGGACGGGGCGGCGGGACCTTTCGTCCTCCCCAAGGTCAGATATATGACCCTGATCTTGCAGTATGGTCCTGCACTTGTAATTATCGGAATGAATAAGGCGGCCCCACGGGCCGCCTACGACAAATCGCCGATGTCAATGCGCTCAGCCGAAACCGGTGTGTCCACAATTGCTTTCCCCTCCACCCGGGGTGTCGCCTCCGCCGGCAAAGGTGGACATCAGGCGTTCGACCTTCTTCGACTCGCAGTCCGGGCAGGGGACCTTCCCCGCCTCGACCTCGGCCAGGCTGGCCAATTCCTCGAATTCCATGCCGCAAGCGGCGCATTTGAACTCGTACATGGGCATAGGGTTCACCTCATACTTGTTTGTCGTCGTCCGCCACGTCCGAATTGTCTCGATCACCGATCGAGCACTGGTTCGAGGCTCAAGTGGGCACACCAAGTTTCGGCAGCACCCATTGCACCACGATGAAGTAGACGACGATGATTCCCAGTATTTCCAGCATGGACGATCCGTTCCTTACTGAACCTGCAGTGTTAATTGACTCCTAAGATAACGCCGTTTCCCGTGGGGTCAAACATCAGAAGGTCCCCTTGACCATCCCGCCGTCCGCCGCAAGGCTCTGCCCGGTGATATAACCCGCCTGTTCGGACATGAGGAAGGCCACCAACGCGGCGAACTCTCCGGCCTCGCCCGTCCGGCCGGCCGGGATCTCGCTCAACCACTGGTCAAAGACGACCTCTCGATTCGGGGCTCCCTGAGCGATTTTAGCTGCGATGAGACGCTCCAGGGCGCTGGTCATGTGCAGGCCTGGCTCCACGGCGTTGACGGTGACGCCGTGAGCGGCGCCCACCAGCGAAACGTCCTTCATCAGCGCGTGTACGGCGGGGCGGATCACGTTGGACAATGTGAGATTCTCGATCGGCTGACGCACGGCCACCGACGTGACGGCCACGATACGGCCGTACCCCATGTCCATCATGCCCGGCAGAACACGACTGCAGGTCCGGACGGCGCTCTTGAGCGTCAGATTATAGGCCTGATCCCAATCTTCCAGCTCCAACTCCAGGAAATTGCCCGCCGGCGGTCCGCCGGCGTTGACCAGGCAAAGGCTGACCGGACCCAGGGCGTGTTCGACCTCGCCCACGAAATCGTCCAGCGCATCAGGCGCGGCCATATCGACCTGGCCGGCGAAGACCTGACCGTCGCCGGCCGCCGTCACCGCCGCCGTCGCGTCGGCAAGATCCTGCTCACCGCGTGCACAGAGGGCCACATGGGCCCCTTCAAGCGCGAGGGTTTCCGCCACGGCCCGTCCCAGGCCTCGCGATCCGGCCGTTACCAGGGCGACTCGCCCTTTCATTCCCAGATCCACAGCGATCCTCCTTGCAGGTCCACCGGCTCGTACCTTAAGTTAGCGACTCCAAGTCTAAGCGGATTTTAGGTCAATGCCCACACCTTCCGGAGATTTAACGTGTCCGACTTCCAGCGCACTCTCGTCACAGCAGCCTTGCCCTACGCCAATGGCGACATCCATCTCGGCCATCTGGCGGGCGCCTATCTGCCCGCCGACTTCTACGTGCGCTATCTCCGCCTGCGCGGACGCGAGGTGCTGTTCATCTGCGGCACCGACGAGTACGGCGTGCCCATCACCCTGACCGCCGA
>DAOVZQ010000032.1 GCA_030635025.1 bacterium | reverse complement strand
GGGGGGGGGGGGGGGGGGGGGGGGGGGGGGGGGGGGGGGTGAGGGGGGGGGGGGGGATTTGGGGGGGGGTGGGGGGGAGGGGACAGGGGAAATGAGGGTTTCCGGGGGACATCGCCCCCTGTTTATGAATGACAAATATCATTAACTCGTTTAGGATAGCCCATCTTGACCGGAGCAAACACTGGATGATGTCGATGAGCGCAAGCCCCCGGCCCCCCGTTCCGAGAAAGGCCGATAATCATGAACTGTTATACCGTAATGCGCCGTTTTTTACCGATCCTCGTTCTTCTAATCCCAATCCTGATTTCCGGATGTTCCGATGACGCGACCCCGACCGATCCCGGGGATGATCTCCCCGCGAATACGCCCTCCATACCCACGGTCGCCAATCCCACCGACGAACTGCCAGCGACGTCGGACATGCTCGCCGTGGACGACGCCCCCCTGGGCAATTTCAGTCCCAAGGTCACCGCGAACAGCTCGTTGGTGACGGCCCTCAACGCCGAATCGATAGCTCTCGAGTTCCGCATGGTAGCCGACTATTGCCGGTTGGTGACTGACGGTTTCCCGTGTTCGCCCGGAGCGCTTCAGTGGAGTACGTACGGTTGGGAAAACTGGTCGGACTGCGTCCCCGGCACCATGAGCCCATGCTTCGAATATCTCGGCAGCCGGGAGGATCGGCACTATTACGGGATGGGCCATGCGGCCTACTGGATGGTCCAGGATCTGAATTGCCGACTGGTCGGAACCAATCTGGCCTGCATCGGTTCGGCCGTCGAGAACACCTTCGTTCACGACCTGCGTCAAGATTGGCAGCCCAGTCAGTACTTGGCCCTTGGATTCTATGATTGGGGACGAACCAACAACGACTGGGCTTGGCGCAATGATGAAGCGGCGTCCTTCCTTGGTTGGGTGGGGGAAGAGCCAAACAATTCGGGTGGCGAGTACTTCTGCATAATGAACTCGACGAACAGCGGATGGAACGACATCAATGGTGTCTTGCCGATATACGCCATCATGGAAACGGACGAACTGTTGACGGACGATGGACTCACCGAGATCCCGGTTGTTCTGCTCGGAGAGAGCCCCCTCTATCTGGGAGATTTGGGAATCGTCGAGGATACCCCTCACATCGTGCGCAACGTCTATTGGACCAAGGTATTCCAGACGACCCTGGGCGCCGGTGCCACATACAGCCAGGAACACAGCTACACGCGCGGTACGTCCGAAACCAACGGCATGTCATTCGGCTGGTCCATAGGCATCTCAACGGAGATCGGCTGGGGGCCTGTTTCGACCCAGATCGAGATGGAGTTCCACCAGGACTTCAGCCACGAAGTCACGGTCAGCGAGGAAACGACATATACCCGAACCTATGAGTGTACGGCCCCGGCGGATCAGACCGTCGTCTTTGCGCTCTGGCAGCTTCGCGAAAGGTACACGATTTGTGATTCGGACGGCGTGTTGTGGTCGGATTCCATGGTCGAACTGGACGGGGATCTGCCGTTCCTCGATCAGGGACTAGAGCAGGAATACCTGCAGACCATCTATTTCGATCAGTAGTCGGGGCCTGCCAACTCGATCAATAACGGAGCCGGCCGAAAATATCTCGACCGGCTCCGCGCGTTTCGCCCTGATCCTACTTCCGCTTGATATACACATTCCCATTCGTCGTTGTGATCGTCACCTTCTGCCCGCCGCCGTTGACCTCGTCCTCCACGAGCACGTGTTTCACCCAGTTGCTTGATTTGTAGGTTCTTTCCCACTCGTCGGTCCGTTCGGTCTTCACGTCGAAGTCGGACTTCACCTCGTAGTCGCGGCTGCTCTCCCGCGTGTAGCGCAGGTCCACATCGAGATCCATGCCGAAGTTGTCCGGTATGATCAGCGTGACGTCGCCGTACCCGGTTCGTAGATCGATGTCTCCGTCGCCGCCGTCCTGGTCGATGCGCAGTTCGATGTCGCCCGCGCCGGTGGTCGCTTTCACCCAGCCCCGGCTTAGGTCGATCTCGATGTCGCCGCCGCCGGTGGACGCGTCGACGAACTTGTTTGCGCCCCTGATCCGGACGTTGCCGCCGCCCGTGCTGACCATGGCGCCTTCGGGAGCGTCCTTGACGTTGATGCGTCCGCCGGCGTTCGAGATCATAACGGTCTTCTCGCCGAGTCCGTCCGTGGCCTTGCCCGAGGGGGAGATTACGTCGCCGTCGTCATTGCGCACGTTGACGTAGCGCACATTGCCGCCGCCGGACGTCGCCTTCAGGTCGCCCACCACGTTCTGCACCAGGACCTTGCCGCCACCGGTGCTCATGCGTCCGTCGACCCGAGAGTCGGTGACTTCGATGCGACCGCCGCCCGAGGTGAGCTTTACGTCCGCGACAACATCGTGAAGCGTGAGACTGCCGCCGGCCGTCTTGCCGGAGAATCGTCCCTCCACGCCCTCGATGTTCAGGGATCCACCAGCCGTGTCGAGTTCGATGTCGAAGCGCGCCGGCACCATGACATCCGCGTGTAGGCTGGAGCTGTGGATTCGCCGGTTGTTGAGCTTCGCGATCATGTGCAGCCCACCGCCCGATTCCTTGAACTTGACGTCCCAATCATCCATGTCATTCGTGTCGTCGTACCAGGTGATGCGGATCTCGTTTTTATTCCAGCCCTCGATCGACGCCGAGCCGCCGGAGTCGAAGTCCAGTTCCAGGGTGCCGCCGGACTTCACGTCGAAGGTGCGCGTGCCCTTGTCGTCGTCGGCCATGGCCAGGCCGGCGCACAGGATGAGTGCCGTCGCCAGCAGCAGGTACTTCAGTCTCTTCATGATTCTCTCCTTTGCAGCTGGACGGCGCGTTGCAGCAGCGCCGCGTCTCCGTCCTGCCTTTGGGTCGTGATGGCGCGTTGGAGGATCGCCGGATCCACTTGCCGTCCGACAAGATGATCAAGAGCCAGCAAGCGCATTTGCACCGAAGGGTCGGCGCCCAGGGTTTGGAGCAGGGCCTCGCGGACCTGCGGCAGGTCGGGGTGGCGCGCGAGGGCGTCGAGGGCCTCCAGGCGCACCGCCGGTTCGGGATCGTTGTGCATCGTGAAGGTGAGGGCCTCGATCAGACTGTCGTCGCCGACGGTGGGTGCGAGTTGGATGGCCCGCAATCGCTGGCCGCCGCTCGGCCCGTCGATGATGGTCGCCAACAAGACGTCCCGCGCCAGGGGCGAATCCAGGTTCGTCTCGACATCCACGTGGCGCATCACGTCGAAACTGAGCGCGAGCCGATCACCGCGCGGCCGCACCGAGACGTTCGTGTAGCTCAGCGGATTGTCCAGGTACTCGGTCACGTTCTGACGCATGGCCGCCTGACGCGACAACTCCTGCATCAGGGCGTCTCCGCCGTAGTTGGGGGATGAGGCCGACCAGCGCCCGAGGAACACCGCTCCGATCAGAACCATGGCCACCATCGGCGCCGCCGCGACGGGATGTGTTCCCAGGAAAGCCTTGAGGTCGGCCCAGAACGATCCGGTCACACGGGCCTGACGCGGCCGGTCGATCCTCGAGAAAATACCGTCACGCATCTGAGCGAACTCCCGATCCTCCGGCAAGGGTACGGCTTCGTCCAGGGCCAGCAGTTCATCGTGAGTCCGCATCAGGGCATCGCAGTCGGGACAGTCCCGGCAATGACCTTCGAGGGTTACCAGGTCGTCCGCTTCGATCTCGCCGATCTGGTAGGCGGTGATCAGGTCGTGGCAGTTACGGCAGTCGATCATGTCTCTCTCCCGGTCGTTCTCGCTTCGAGGCGCATTTTCTCCAGGCCGCGGAACAAAATGTTACGCGCGACGCCTTCGGTGCAGGCGAGGGCGCTTGCGATATCCCGTACCGGCGCCCGGTCGAAGTAGCGCATGGTCAGGGCCTGTCTTTGACGAGGATTCAGGCGGTCCAGCCGGTCCAGCAATCCGCGTCTTGTCTCGTCGACTATCAGGTCGTTCTCCTGTTGGGGAGCACAGGCCGGGTCGGCCACGTCGTCGAGGTCGATCCAATCCAGATGCCGACGGTTGCTACGCAGCCAGTTGACGCTCTCGTGATGAGTGATGCGCATCAGCCAGGCCCGGAAAGCTCCGTCGCCCCGATACGACCCCAGCTTGCGGAAGGCTTTGACGAACACGTCCTGACAGATGTCCAGGGCGCTCTCCCGTTGTTTCGCATAGGACCAGGCCACCTTGAAGACGAGCTTCTCGTATCGCGATACGAGCTGTTCGTAGGCGGCGTGCGATCCAGCGATCGTCTCGGAAACGAGTGTGTCGTCGGCTAGTTGCAAGTGTCGGCTCCGGTTCGTGTCCGTATCGAAGGTCATCAGAGTATAGGACAGTGGGCGGCGGCATTTGTTAGCGTTGCGGTTTCGAATAATCGAGTGGCCTGAATACGACCGTGAGTGCGAGGGAGTTGCGGGCGCCTCTCGTCCGGTTGAAATCATGTTGTCGATTGTAGTATCATGCCGAGGTCGCGATAACCAGTTTGCGGCCCTCGCCGCATGGGTATTCCTGCAACGGGGAGAGCGATCGTCATGACAAACCTATCTATACGCACAGCCATCATCATTTCAATCCTTCTCGTCTGCTCCTCCCTGCCCGTCACGGCCAGTACCTACGTTCGCTACGACTACACCGTCAGCGCCCATGGCGATGTGACGAATTCCATCACCGACGCCGCTTATCTCTACGACCAGACCTTCGTGGAGGGGGAGTACACCCAGGTCGGGGATACCGGCAACGGCAACTATACCACCGTGAAATTTCTGGCGGACATCGCGGCCGGTCGGATCTTCAGCTTCGCCAAGGCGGTCGGTGTGCATGAGGGCGGTTACAACTACTACGGAGGCTCGGCGCGGGTCGAGCACATCGAGTTTCGGGAGGAAATTGCGTTCTCCATCCCGGCCGGCACCTATCCCGACGGCCTGTACGCCGACTTGTCCGGTCGCATAATCGGTACATACGGTTCCGAAGTGGGGGCTGGAGCCCAGATCACCGGTTGGGTGTCACTCGGCAGTTCCGTTTACGACACCGGCATTCTCAGCGTGGGCATGGGAGATGAGGGAACGATCCGGATCGACGAGCCAATCTCGCTCACGGTCACTTTGGCCTTACCGGGCAGTTCGTTTTCCGTGCTGACGGAGGTCACCAAGACCCTGTCCGTATACCATCATCGCAATCTGTGTTGGGCCAACGAGTACAACACCGGCTCGGGATATGTGATCGGTTCGTCGGAGATCGATTTCTACGGCGGTATCCAGATCTACGCGATCGATCCTCCCGACGGCGTGACGTGGACCTCGGAATCTGGTGTCTTCCTGTCGACCGTATCGTCTATCGACGACCCCTTGATTCCGGATCGGTCGCCGCGGCTCTTCCAGAACCACCCCAACCCCTTCAACCCGTCGACGACGCTCGCCTTCGAACTGTTGGAGTCGGCGCCAATCTACATGCGGATTCATGCGCTGGATGGCCGCCTGGTGCGCACACTGAGACGGAATGTCTTTTTCGATGCAGGTCGGCACGAGATGCAATGGAACGGTTGCGACGACGCGGGACGGATACAACCGTCCGGCACCTACTTCTACAGATTGCAGACGGGAGCCTACAGCGAGACCCGGCCGATGATCCTGATCAAATGATCCGTCAAGACAGCTGATGCGGACGTCTCGTGGATGGATGAGTCCGTGCATCACATCGGCGAGGTGTTATGTTTGGCCGACCCCGAAATTGAACCGGAACAAGGAGCGAGCCGTGGCGAAAGCGCAAGAAGGCAACAAGGTCAAGATCCACTACACCGGCAAGTACGAGGACGGGACCGTCTTCGACTCTTCCCGCGAGCGGGAACCTCTGGAATTCACCATCGGCGACGGCTCGACCATCGCGGGTTTCGAGGAGTCCGCAAGCGGCATGGCGGTCGGTGAGACCAAGTCGGTCACCCTCGCGCCCGAAAAGGCCTTCGGAGAGCACGAGGAGGGGATGGTCCAGACGGTGGAGCGCTCGCAGCTTCCCGACGACCTCGAACTCGAGGTCGGCATCGGCCTGGAAGTCACTTCGCCCGAAGGCCAGACCTACATGGTTCGTATCGTGAAGCTCGACGACGAATCCGTGACCCTCGACGGCAATCACCCGCTGGCGGGAGAGACCCTCAACTTCGACATCGAGTTGGTCGAGTTCGAGTAGACCGCGACGTGTATAAGACCAGCCGGGGCCGGAGCGACCGCTCCGGCCCCGCTCTTGTCCTCCAGGGGAGATGCCGACTTATTGAACGCCACCGTCGCCGATCAGGATGACGGCTTCGGAATTGCACAGCCCCACAGTCGTCACGGGCTCCGAAAGTGTGCCGTCCGCGAGCAGCAGGCGCATGGGCTCGGTCAGGTCCACGGCGACCTGCGTCGAGGCGCCGAACTCGTCGCAGGAACTGTCGTCCTGGGGCCGCACCAGGATCGTGCCGTAGGTATAGCTGCGGGCGTAGATCCGGTAGGAGCCGGAGCAGCCGCCGTCGCCGCTCATCACGACGCCCCCCTCGTCCAACGGATCACCGATCTCGTATTCATAGGCCATCGCCCACTCGTCCTCGTAATCGGCGAGCGACGTGTTGCGGGAGCAGAACGACGGGTCGAAGTAGGCCGTGCCGAGGCTGTCGTGCGCCCCGCGCACGAAGTAGTACGCGGCCAGGCGCCACATGCGGTAGCGGTCGTATCCGTCGGGATAGTTCGTGGACGCATAATCGCTCGGCGGTGATGAGCAGGCGTTGCCGTTCAGGTCCATGCGCACGCCGGCGTCCAGGCCGCGTCGCACCTGTGCGGCATAACTGCCGAAACCCGACGACGACCAGTTGAACGGCGTGTGCACCAGTTCAAGGGTCACGCCGCCGGCCGCCGTCCACTCGTTTTCCGACAGGTCCACCCAGTAGTACTGCGCCGGATTGATCAGGATGAACTTGTCGGCGCACTCCATCGCGACCCTCAACTCGGTGAGCCAGTCCACGACGGCCGCGCTGTAGTGACGGTCCAGTTCGTTGTAGGTGAGGCCCGGCAGGTTCGATTCGGTTGTGCGCAGATCATCGAACTCGCGCACCGCCCCACCCGACAGGACGCGGTTCTGGTTGAAATAGAGTCCCCGCCTCAAGCCCGGACTGTGCTCGTCCAGGAAGACGCCGTCGTACTCGAGTCCCAGGCCCGCCAGCAATCGTTCCGTCTGCCACTCGCGGAACGTCTCGTTGCTCGGGTCGAAGGCGTAACGGTACGAATCCCACATGTAGAGATGAAGGCGTGACTCGGCCGTCGGCAGACCGTCGGCCGGACAGCCGGGGATGGTGACCGGTTCGCCGATATCGTTGCCGGAGAGATCGCGGTACTGGATCACCGTGTCCTCGGAAAAATGCAGATATGCGGTCTCGTCCGTCGGTAGCGCGTTGCTCGACGGCGTGATGGCCGTCAGGTCTAGGGCGTAACGGAAAATTTCCACGTCGGGATCGTGGTCCCTCACGCCGGTGTCGCCCTCGTTGATGTCCAGGTGGTCGGCCAGCCACTGCTCCACCGCGTCGCGTTCGGCTCCCGCGGGGACGCGGTAATTCAGCCCTCGTGTGAAGGCGAGTGTGTCGATATGCCGGAATTGTCCGCGACCGTCGGCCAGGGGCGCCGCGACGTCGTCGGTCGGCGGATCGTCGGGAACAACGGGGGGATCGACCGGCGGATCCACAGGCTGATCATCCGTGGGAGTCGGCGGCTCCATGCCGATGGTCTCGTCGGAGCAGGCGGACAGCCCGAGCAGGCTCAGCCAAAGGATGCAGAAGAAGCAGGCGCGTGGGATCGACATGTCTTGATAAAACCTCCTGTAGGCTGACATATGAGCAATAGATATGCCCGCATATGACAAATAGGGATATATAGCATCATTACGTGACCGAAATTGTTAATGCGTTATGTCACAGAGAGTTACAGATAATCAGACGGATAAGCCCAACGTACACGAAGCACAGCAATTGGCTGCTCGTCCGACCAACGCCTTAAAAACAGGGTGAATCGAAGAAGGCGGAGGGCCAAACCGCAATCCGATCACCCTTCAAAACGAGCATCTCCCAGTAAAAAGATCGCCTGGGGTCGGGTGCTTCGAAGGGTTTCCGAAACCGCAGAATGGTGTTGAGAGTCACCCGTCAAACTATTATCGTTGACTGTCTGGTCATAAGTCTTCGAACTGGTTTCCGCGGTGCGGACCACGCTTTTTCGAGCGTAAAAAATCTATCGCGCGGCGGGGCTTGGGTTGGATGGTTTAAATAGGAGGCAGAGATGTTGGAGCTGAAGAAGGGTATCGACATCCTCGCTCACGTGGGCGGCGTCCAGTCGATCGACGAGGCGAAGAAGTTGTTCACTGAGAAGCTGGACCAGGAGAACCTGGCCAAGCTCGGGAAGATCAAGAACGAAGAGGCCCTTCTGAAGATCGCCAACGCCATCGCGATGTGCCAGCCGGACAGTGTCTTCATCACCACCGGTTCTCCCGAAGACATGGCGGCGGTCAAGAAGATGAGTCTGGAGAAGGGTGAGGAAAAGCCCCTCGCCATGAAGGATCACACGATCCACTACGACCTGGCCGAAGAGCAGGGCCGTATCGTCGATCGCACCTTCTACATCGTCAATGAAGGCGAGCCCTCCAGCGTCCTGGGCAAGAAGATGCCCCGCCAGGAAGCCCTCGACTACGTCACCAAGTACATGACCGGCATCATGAAGGGCAAAACCATGTTCGTCGGCTTCTTCAGCCGCGGACCGGTCGGCGCCAAGATGGCGCTCCCCGCCATGGAGATCACGTCCTCGACCTATGTGATGCACTCCGGCGACATGCTCTACCGTCACTGTTTCGCCGACTTCGACGCCCAGGTCGAACTCGCCGGCACCTTCCTGACCAACGTGCACAGCGAAGGCCTCAACCGGGCTGAAGACCTGCCCAACGCGCGCGTCTTCATGGACCGCAGCTGGCTGACCACCTTCAGCACCTTCTGCACCTACGCGGGCAACACGCTGCTGCTGAAGAAGGGCAACCATCGCATGGCCGTTGACCTGGCCATCTACTACGGCAAGGGCAAGGAACTGTCCGAGCACATGTTCATCACGGGCATGAAGGAAGACAACGGCCGGACCACCTGGTTCGCCGGCGCCGCGCCGAGCGGTTGCGGCAAGACCACCACGGCCATGGCCGGTACCGAGTTCATCGGTGACGACCTGGCCCAGATGTGGGTCGCCGACGACGGCACCATGCGGGCGATCAACCCCGAGCAGGGCATCTTCGGCATCGTGGCCGACGTGAACCGCGAGGGTGATCCCTACCTGATGAAGTGCCTGCGCGAGGAAGGGACCGAGATCATCTGGTCCAACGTCCTGATCGACGACAAGAACGTGCCCCACTGGACGGGCAACGGCGAAGAGCATGCCGACAAGGGCGTGAACTTCCAGGGCGACTGGTTCAAGGGCAAGACCAACGCCGACGGCAAGGCGATCCCCATCTCCCATCCGAACGCGCGTTGCACCTTGCGGGCCAAGGCCATCGGCAACTTCAACGCCGAGATGGGCTTCTCGCCCGAGGGCGCGCCCGTGAAGGTCGTGACCTACTCCGGCCGCGACGCCGACACCATGCCTCCGGTCTGGGTCGGCAAGAACTCGGATCACGGCGTTGTGATCGGTGCCTCGATCGTGTCGGCCGCGACCGCGACCGAGGTCGGCGCCTCCGGCGTGAAGCGTCAGCCCTGGGCCAACGCCCCCTTCATTCCCGGCGCCCTGTCCGATTACATGAAGGTCCAGTTCGACTTCTTCGGCAACGAGACGTATTCCGATGCCGGCAAGCCGATCATGGCCGGTCTGAACTACTTCCTCACCCACCAGGCTCGTGGCGGCGAGGGCACCAAGCTCCTCGGCGAAAAGCGCGACGTGAAGGCCTGGTTGACCTGGTTGGCCCGCTTCGCCCACGGCGACTACACGGGCATCGAGACCCCCATCGGGTTCATCCCCACGTACGAGGAGATGAAGCAGACCTTCGCCGACACCATCGGCAAGGACTACCCGAAGGATCTCTACGACAAGCAGTTCTCCATCTACGTGGACCTGATCCAGAGCCGGATCGATCTGCAGCGCGAGGCCTTCGGCAAGGAAGACAACCTGCCGACCCAGCTGTTCAAGGTTTACGATGAGTGGGAGGCCGGTCTGAAGGGTCTGAAAGAGAAGCACGGTGCGGTCGTGATGCCGGATCAGCTCGGCTAGATCCGAACGCGAGTATCGAAGCACACGAAGAGCCCGGGCGGTGTCATGCCGCCCGGGTTCATTTTTCCACGCGAAGATCCAGTCCCCATGTCTGGCGTGAGACCCAGCGGGACATTGCGAAGGTGACCGTGATCGCCAGCACGCTTCCCATGATCACGTCGCTCACGAAATGGTGGTTCATCAGTATGCGGGTCGAAGCGACGACCGCGCCGGCGAGGAACAGCGGCGCGCGCCACCGAGGGAAGGCGATCGACAGGCTGAGTACGACGGCCACGACTGTCGCCGTGTGCCCCGACGGAAACGAGTTGTAGGCGTAGTCGATCTTGAAGGGGATGAACCCGTACTCGTCGTGACGCAGTAGATTATAGGGACGGCTGCGCCCGACTAGCAGCTTCAGGATGTTCGTGGCGATTCCCGATACCACGACGGACGAG
>DAOVZQ010000174.1 GCA_030635025.1 bacterium | reverse complement strand
GCATCGTCTCGCTCTCCCGGTAGTCGAAGTCCTCCAGCATACCCAGAGGCACGCCGCCGTCGCGGGGACGCGCTACGACTACGCCGCCGCGAAAGAGCAGCGGACGCTCGTGCCCCGCGTTGCAGGTGACGGCCTTGTGGCTCCGCGGATCGATCATCCCCAGAAAGAGCGTGGCAAAGAGGTGGGAGGCGGTGCAGCAGTGCAGCATCCGGTTGACGCGCCGGGCGCACGCCGCCGGTGACGGTTCCGAGAGCACCTGTCCGCGCAGGGCGGCCTGCAGGTTGGCCATCAACAGCGAGGCGGGTAGTCCCTTGCCCGAAACATCGCCCAGGGCCACGGCCATGCGCCCGTCGTCCAGCGGTATGAAATCAAAATAGTCGCCGCCCACGTTCCGCGCGGGAATACTCTTCGCGGCCAGATCGTAGCCCGGCATCTCGGGAGGCGTATCCGGCAGCAGGCGCTGCTGGATCTCCGTGGCCATGCGCACTTCCTCATTCATGCGCTCCAGCTGCCGGTGGTCCTCGTACAGGCGCGCGTTCTCGATCACCTGGGCCGACTGCATGGCGATGATGCCCAGCAGCCGTTGGTCCTCCTCGGTGAAGCCCCCGCCTCCGCGCTTGTTGTAGACCGACAGAATACCCATCACCTCCATGCGGTGCATGAGGGGCACGCACAGTACCGAGTGTACGGTTCGCGGCAGGTCCGGCACGCCCAGGCGCTCATCCTCGTGGGGATTGTTGGACAGCAGGGGGCGGCGGTGATGATGCACCCATCCCTGCAGGTGCATATCGAGGTGGTAGCGTTCGCGACCCGGTTCGCTGCCCATGGCCCGGCAGATGGTTCGGGCGGGGTCGGGGGCGCTGCGGTCGACGAGTGAAATGACCGCCTGCCCGGCGTCGGTGGCGCGCCGCGAGCGGTCGATGATCCGCTTGAGGATGTAGTCGGCGTTGAAGGAGGCTCCGATCTCGCCGGCGAGATCGTTGAGCAGGGACAGCTCCTCGACGGCGCGCTGCAGTTTCCGGTTGCGGCCCAGCAGGTCGTCGTAGGACAGCGCGGATTCGTCCGGTTCGGGTTGGGATCTCTTCATGGGGCCTCCCTCGGCTGCCACCTTAGCAGAAGTGTTCGGA
The DNA here is from genome assembly GCA_030635025.1 of bacterium. Taxonomy (GTDB): domain Bacteria; phylum Krumholzibacteriota; class Krumholzibacteriia; order LZORAL124-64-63; family LZORAL124-64-63; genus JAHIYU01. Next base: position 4,911 of record DAOVZQ010000174.1, on the reverse strand, counting down.
GCCATCCAGTCCGTCGAAGCGCTGGGCGTGTGAAACACCCCGCCTGGAAACCCGTATTCATTCCCGTTCCCCACATCTACAACCGGGAGGGTTATCGTGTCTCGAACCAAACTCATCTTGTGTGTGGCAATGGCGCTGTCTGTCGCGGCCACCGCGGCTTTCGCCCAGGATCTGCCCGCCGTCGACTACGAGAAGTATGTCCTGGACAACGGCCTGCAGGTGATCCTGCACGAAGACCATTCCGTGCCGTTGGTCTCGGTCAATATCTGGTACCACGTGGGATCCAAGAATGAGAAGCCGGGGCGCACGGGCTTCGCCCACCTTTTCGAACACATGATGTTCCAGGGATCTGAGAACCACGATGAGGATTATTTTGCGCCGTTGCAGAAAATCGGTGGCGCCGTCAATGGTTCGACCACCGAGGACCGGACCAACTACTGGGAGAACGTCCCCAGCGACCAGCTCGAGCTGGCCCTGTGGCTCGAGGCCGACCGGATGGGCTATCTCATTCCGGCCATGACCCAGGAACGGCTCGATAATCAGAAGGACGTGGTCCAGAACGAGAAGCGTCAGGGCGAGAACCAGCCCTACGCGGTGGCGCGCCAGCTGCGCCAGGAACTGCTCTATCCCGCCGATCATCCCTACCATCACACGGTCATCGGCGACATGGACGACCTGGGCGCCGCGTCGATGGAGGACGTCAGCGAATTCTTCGAGCTCTACTACGCACCCAACAACGCGTCCTTGTGCGTGGCCGGCGACATCGATCCGACAGAGGCCAAGGCGTTCATCGCCAAGTACTTCGGCACGTTGCCGCCGGGACGTCCCGTGCAACGCCTCAAGACCTGGATTCCCGAGCTGACCAGCGAGCACCGCGCCGTGGCGCAGGATGACGTCGAGCTGCCGCGGCTGTACATGGCCTGGCATACGCCCGGCCTCTACCAGCCCGGCGACGCCGAGTTCGATCTGCTTTCTTCGGTCCTGTCGGCCGGGAAAACGTCGCGTCTCTACCAGGCGCTGGTGTACGAACAGCAGATCGCCCAGGACGTGGCCGCCTACCAGACCTCCCGCGCACTGAGCGGTGTCTTCAACATCCAGGCCACCGCCAAGCCGGGCGTCTCTCTCGCCGAGTTGGAGAAGGCCGTGGACGCCGAGCTGCGCAAGCTGCTCGACAAGGGCGTCAAGAAGGACGAGATGGCCCGTGCATTGACCGCCTACGAGGCCGGCTTCATGCGCCGCATGCAGACGGTCGGCGGGTTCGGCGGCAAGGCCGATCAGCTCAACGCCTACAACATCCGCACCGGCGACCCGGGTTATGTGAAGCAGGACATCCAGCGCTACCGCGACGCCACGCCCAAGCAGGTCATGGCCATGGCCCGCGAGTATATCGACCTGGAGCGCCGCGCCGTGTTGCACGTCGTGCCCCTGGGTCAACTCGCCGCCTCCGAGGACCCCGTGGACCGTTCGCAGATGCCCGGCCCGGGCCGCGAGCCTTCCTTTGCGCCTCCGGCCATCCAGACGGCCGACCTGTCCAACGGCCTGACCCTGTACCTGGTCGAGAAGCACGAGCTGCCGTTGGTCCAGGTGAACCTGATGATCAAGAGCGGCTGGTCCGCCGATTCCGCCGACAAGCCCGGCGCCACCGCGTTGACCGCCGACATGCTCGACGAGGGCACGCGGAACATGGACGCCCTGCAGATCTCCGAACGCGTCGGCGAACTGGGTGCGCAACTTGGTACCTTCAGCGGTTTCGACGGCTCGTTCGTGAACCTCAACGTCCTCAAGAGCCGTCTCGACGACGGTCTGGAACTCATGGCCGACGTGGTGCTCAACCCGACCTTCCCGGAAGCGGAGTTGGAGCGCATCCGCGCCGAATACCTGGGCCGGATCCAGCAGCAGACCATGCAGCCGGTTGCGGTGGCCTACAAGCTCTTCCAGAAGCGGCTGTTCGGCGTAGGACATCCGTATGCCCAGCCCTTCACCGGCACGGGTACGGCCGAGTCGGTGAAATTGTTGACGCGCGACGATCTCGTGCGCCAGCACACTGAGTTATACAAGCCCAACAACGCCGCGATCGTCGTGGCCGGCGACCTGACCCTGGACGAAGCGGTCGCCAAGGTGGAGAAGGTCTTCGCGCGGTGGGAACGCGGTCCGGTGCGTTCGATCGCCGCTTCCGTCGCCCGTCCGTCGGGCGACGGCAAGATCTGCGTCGTGGACAAGCCCGGCGCGGAACAGAGCGTGGTCCTGATCGGCCACGAGGGCCTGTCCCAGAGTCACGCCGACGTGCTGCCCCTGCAGGTCATGAACCTGCCCCTGGGTGGCCAGTTCATGTCCCGCGTGAACATGAATCTGCGCGAGGACAAGGGCTACACCTACGGCGCCCGCACCATGACCATGAACTTCGGGCAGACCGGTATCTTCCTGGCGTTTTCCCAGGTGCACACCGAGTTCACGGCCGAGACCGTTGTGGAGTTCATGAAGGAGCTGGACGACGTGCGCGGCCCTCGGCCCATCAGCGACCAGGAACTCGCCGACGGCAAGAACCAGATGGTCAAGAGCTTCCCCCAGCAGTTCCAGACCATCGGCGGCATCGCCGGTCAACTGGGCAACCTGGTGCTCTACGATCAGCCGCTGGACGACTGGACGACCTACGTGCAACGCGTACGAGACACGGACGAGAGCCAGGTTCTCGACATGGCGCAGCGGCACATCAATCCCGACGACTACCAGATCATCATCATCGGCGACTGGAGCGTTATAGAGGAGAGCCTGCGCGGCTTGAATCTGGGGGAGATCGTGGTCATGGATCCGACGACGCTCTGATTCGTCGTCGGTAGGAGAAGGATCTCGAGTGAGCGCGACGGGTTTCGGCCCGTCGCGCTTTCTCGTTCGGTCTGATGTATAAGCCCGGAAATACCCGGCATCAAATGCCGAGTAGGACTTCGCGAATCCGCTTGATCAAGCTGTCCGGTGTGAAGGGTTTCTGGATCAGCTCCACAGATTCACCCATCGCGCCACGATCGGTCAGGGCGCTGTCCGTGTATCCCGAACAGAAGAGGATCTTCATGTTCGGCAACTTGTCGTGCAGGGTATTCGCCAACTCCGGCCCGCCCATTTCGGGCATGATGACGTCGGTCAGCAGCATGTCCGGTTCCAGGTTCAGGGTCTCGATCAGGGTGATGGCTTCACGACCGTTGGCCGCGACGAAGATCCGATACCCCTCCCTGCGCAGGACGGTTTCGATCAGTGTGGAGACGACCGTCTCGTCCTCGACGAGGAGTATGGTCTTATCCTTCTGGCTGCCTTTCGGTCTCATTCCGGCCTGGACGGCGTGCTTGGGTTTGGGGCGTTCGTCCGTAAGCGGCAGGTAGACCTTGAAGACCGTCCCCTTTTCCAGCTCGCTCAGTACGGCGATATCGCCTCCGCTCTGCTTGATGATGCCGTGCACCGACGACAGACCGAGCCCGGTTCCCTCGTTCAATCCTTTGGTGGTGAAGAAGGGATCGAAGATCTTCTCGATGTCGCGTTGGCTGATGCCATGGCCAGAGTCCGACACGGACATCACCGCGTAGGCTCCAGAGTCGAGGTGAAGGGTTTCGCCGATGCTGTGTTCGTCCAGCAGAACCTTCCGGGTCTCGATGATCAGGGTTCCGTTTCGGGTCATGGCGTCGCGCGCGTTGGTGGCCAGGTTGACTATGACCTGCTCCAGTTGGCCCGGGTCAGCCTTGATGAACAGCGACTGCTCCTGCAGCTTGGTCACGAAGTGGATGTCTTCGCCCAGGATCGGTGCGAGCATCTTTTCCAGGTCGTTGATGATCTTGTTCAGCTCGATGATCTTGGGCTCAAGGACCTGTTTGCGGCTGAAGGCGAGCAACTGGCCCACCAGGGTCGCCGCCCGTTGACCCGACAGTCGGATCTGCTCAACGTATTGCCTGGTCTTGCTGTCTCCGGGCAGCTCCATGTCCAACAGGTCGGTATAACCGAGGATCGCCACCAGCAGGTTGTTGAAGTCGTGGGCGATTCCACCGGTCAACTTGCCCATGGCTTCCATCTTCCGGGCCTGCAGCAGGTCCGACTCGAGATGTTTGCGCTCGGTGATGTCTCTCCACACCGTGTGCAGGATTGTCCGGTCTTCCTTCTTCACCGGCGTCAGCAGGACCTCCACGGGGAACACCGAGCCGTCGGCCCGGAGGTGATCCCATTCGAAGCGATGGCTGCCCTTTTCAAAAGCGATGGCGATCATCTCGTTGGCTTTTTCGAAGGAGCCGCGCCCGTCGGGCTGCATGGGGGGGGACAGTTCGGAGGGATGGGTTTCCAGCAGCTCCGACTTCGTGCTGTAGCGTAGCATGTTCACGGTGGCCTGATTGCAGTCGACGAAGGTGTCGCCGTCGATGATCAGGATCGCGTCGGCGGACCGCTCGAACATCTCGCGGTACTGGTCGCTGCCACCGTCGGCGGTCAACTTGTTCAACCTGGACTGGAGATCCTGGATCGTGTCCAGCAACTCCGACCTGGTCAGCTCGTCGTTACATGTGGTCCGGCTCATTATCTTTCCTCCACGAGGCGATTCCCCAAGCGGTATGCTTGACCGGCATCCCCATCCGAATTCGATTGCCCAGGGATCCGGTATAATTCTCACTATGTATTCGGTCCGATTCGGGATAGCTATATAGGGATTTTGCCTACGGCATCCTCTTTCGGGTCAAGAGGTTGGGCGGCAACCAACTATTTAGGATCGCATTTGTTTGCCGGAGGTGAAAATTGCCCTCTCAAGGCGTTTATTCCTGCTCGGTCTCATTCTCGTCCCGGGGATCCTGCTGGGCTTTTCACTCTCGGGGTACGTGGTGAAATGGGTGGATCGAAGAGGCGTGCGGCCCGCCGTTCTGGCGATCTCGTTTTTCTCGGCCGTGG
>DAOVZQ010000222.1 GCA_030635025.1 bacterium | reverse complement strand
TCAACCGCAACAACATCTATGACGCGGGCGACTACCTCGACGGCCAGATCGGCGTGGGCTTCGTGGTCCAGGACGTCGACCTGGACAAGGTACTGATCGACGGCCACGTGGTCGAGCGCCTCTCCTCCGACGTCAACTACGTCTACCGGGACCTGTTCAACACGGACGAGAACGTCTACGTGTACGTCAATCCGGTCGCCAAGATGCGCAACCTGGGCGGCAACCGCTACGTGAAGTGGTACATCGTGCCCCACCAGGCCACCTGGAACGACCAGGATCCCCTGACGCCGGTCACCACGCCCCTGGGCGACACCGTCCAGTACGGCTGTACCAACGCGGGTCGCCGCCTCGTCTGGCCGGCTCCCCTGACGCCGGGACAGTATGACGTGGTCATCGATGTCGACGGCGACGAACTCTATGACAAGGGCCAGGATTTCCTCGACGGCTACAGCGGCCCCGGCGACTGGGTCGGCTTCACCGTCCAGGACGAGCCCGAGACCAAGGACTGGACCATTCTGGTCTACGCCGACGGCGAAGGCGGCCTCTCCGGCACGCGCTCCCAGTACGCCACCGAGATCGCCAACGCCATGGACGGCGACACCTACGCGGGCGTGCTCTTCGACGGCGACGACGCCGCGGGCTACACCGACTGCAAGCGCTACATCTGTACGCCGGGCACCGTGACCACCGACGCCGACTACGGCGAACTGAACATGGGCCAGGCCCTGACGCTCTACGACTTCCTGGTCTGGGGCATCGCCAAGTTCCCCGCCGATCACTACATGATCGTGCTGTCGAACCACGGCGGCAGCTGGTTCGGTGAGAGCCACGCCGTACCCAACGAACTGGACTACGACGAGGGCAAGGCCATGTGCTACGACAATGGCGACGCCCTGAACATGCACGAACTCGAGCGTGTCTACAGGGACGTCAAGACCCTAGTCGGCGGCAAGCTCGACGTGATCTGGTACCAGGGTTGCCTGATGGGCGCGATCGAAGTGGCCTCGGTTTCCAAGGACTACTTCGATTACATGGTGTCCCACGAAACCGTGCGCTACGGCAGCGAGAACGCGAACAAGTTCCCCAACCTGATCGCGGCGATGAACGGTAATCCCAATGCTGCGACCGCGGCCGAGAAGGCCGTAACCGTGGAGACGGCTCCCAACAGTTCGTTCGCTGCGAGCTACGACCTGAGCGAGTACAACGATGTCGAGAGTTCGATCCGCTCCTTCGTCAACGAGGCGGTCAGCCACGCAGACTGGGAAACCTTCAAGGGCGAGATCGAGACCATCCTGGGCACCGTGCGCCGCGTGGCGCCTCCAGGCACCGTCGGTTCGCTCGAACCCTACGAGCAGAACGGCGACCTGGCCGACTTCTTCGACAAGATCGCCGAGGCCACCGAGGGCAACATCCCCCAGGCCGTGCGTGACGCCGCCGAAGACGTTTCCTTCGACTCGGCGTTCCTGGTGGACGAGACCGCCGGTAACACCGGTGGCCTGGACGGCCTCAACGGTGTGGCGATCTGGCTGCCCCGTACCGCCGCCGAGTTCAACAGCTATGCCGCGGAATACAGCGGCTTCGACTTCACGACCAACACCCGCTGGCTGGAGTTCCTGGCCGAGCTGTACGGCGTGGCCTACCGCATCGAGTTGACCTGGGGCGCCTCGCCTCGGGATCTCGATTCGCATCTGTACGACGCCAACGGCAACCACCTGTACTACGGCCACCGCGATATCCCGGGCGCCAACCTCGATGTCGACGACACCAGCGGCTACGGCCCCGAGAACGTCCGCATCTCGTACATTGCCGAGGGTCCGTCCGCCGATCATTACGAGTACAAGGGCTACCTGTTCTCCGGCCTGGACAACACGGGCGAGATCAGCACCGTCAGGGTGTACCGAGGCGGCAGCGCCAACCCGGTCCACGCCTGGACGCAGGGCTGGGCCGGCATCCGGTGGTGGCACGTCTTCAACATCATGACGGCCGACGGAAGCATCGTGCCGGTCGACACGACTAGCAAGAGCATCGCCGGTGACGGATCGGAGATGTTCCCCGCCAAGGAATAATCGCGGGATTGTTTGAAACGGAGAGGGCGACCGCATCGGCGGTCGCCCTCTTTTTTCGTTCCCCGGTCATCGCATTACTTCACGACGCAAGGTTCCGTATCGTCATTGGCATAGATGTGGAACTCCAACCCTTCAGCATCGAAAGGCGACAGCGCGAATCGCACCGATCGCTGCATGACACACTCGCACACGTCCGGCATGTACTCGTAGATGCGGATCTCGGCCACGCCGTCCTTCACCACCACCGAGGGCTGAACGCGCTCGGTGCAGCAGTTGATGGTCATCGACAGGATGGTCACCTTGGTTGTTTCACCGTCGGAGGCTATGCGCACGGGACAGGCGCCTCCGGTCTGCGGTTTCTGGATCTCGGGCAGGATCTGCGCTTCGCCGACGACCAAATCGTGGCCGGGCGGATCTTCGGGCATGGAATAGAACATCAGATCGACGCCGGGTTTCGGTGGAGACGTTTCGTCGACGGTTTCTTCCACGGCCTCCTCGCTCACGGGCACGGCCCCGTCTTCATTCACCTCGGCATCCTTGCATCCGCTCATACCGGCCAGTAGAAGGACCAGCGTCAGACAGGTCAGACTCTTCGTCAAATGTCTCATGGAACTCTCCCTTTCTGCGGTCGGATCACGACCCCCAACCGTGCAGCGACACACTCTAACACGTCCCCGTCCAATTGGTTCGCGGCAATCGCGCACGCCTCTTGCTTGGCTGTTCAGGTGCCGCATACACTGGTTATGCTTAGATTTTGCTGCATACAACCCGAACGAGGCCTCCCGGCCCCTTTGGGTCCGTCTCTCTCCCTCGGAGAACGCGCCGCACCTAGTGCAGAATGAGGAGTCACACATGCCGAAGTATCGCATTACGCGCTACCGACCACCGCAACTCGCCCACACCTTGATCCTGCTGATGATAGTAATGGCGATGCCGCTTTCGGCTTCGGCCCTCAGCGCATCAGCCGTCTCGGTGGCCGACACGCTGGACAGCCGGCCACCCGTGATCGCCATCGGCTACCCGGCCGGCGGCGAAGTCTTCGTCGGTTCTGTCGCGGAAACCCTGCAGTGGACGATTGACGAACAAAGTTGGGACGGCGCCGCGACCCCCGTCACGCTTCGCGTTCTCGACGGCCTCGTCCCGATCGACGAACAGACGGTCCTGCCCGACCCCGGCGGCGTCTACGAGTTCATCTGGACCGTCCCGGAACTCACGACGACCGGGGCTCGTCTGGTCGTCCTGGCCGCCGACCGCTTCGGCTGGGCCGCGGACGACAGCAGCGGGATCTTCTCGCTCCTCGAAAGCAGCACCGCGGCACCCGTGCTGCTGGTCGATCGACTGGGCCCGGTGATTCCCAACCCCTTCAATCCCAGCACCCGCATCCACTTCAGTCTCAAAGCCGACACGGAGATCAGCCTGTCGGTCTTCGACATGCGCGGACGGGAAATTTCACGGCTGGCCGAGGGCGAATGGCCCGCCGGCGGCCACGACGTCCAATGGCAGGGACGCGATGGCAACGGCGCTCCCGTCGCCAGCGGCGCCTACTTTGCGAGGCTCCATATCCACGGTTCCGAATCCGTCGTGGACGACATGGTGACCCGCTTGACCCTGGTGCGATAAGGAGGACCGCAATGAGTACACTCAATAAGACACGCCGCGGCCTCACGGTCGCCCTGATGATCACGATCCTGGCGACCGGTGTCGCCCTCGGCGCCGACCGGGCCCGCCCCGTCACCGGCACCGATGTGCCCGCCCTGGAAACTTTGTCCGCCCGTCTCGGCGAGCAATCCGCCGCGCGGCGCACGGCCTTGTACGAAGACCTGCTCGCCCGCACGACCGGCCCCCAGGGCGCCCTGAACCGCGACCCGTCGCTGGCCCTGATCGGCATCGACGATCGCGGACGCCCCGTCTTCGTGAGTACCACGAATATCATCGCCGCCCAGAGCGTGGGCGTCGATCATCTATGGCCGGGAGGCCTCAGCGGCTACGCCCTGGACGGCGCGAACACCGCCGGTGAACTTGGCGTCTGGGACGCGGGCGCCGTCCTGACCACCCACCAGGAATTCGGTGGACGGGTCACGATCATCGACGCCTCCCCCTCGGTCCATTACCACGCAACCCACGTGGGCGGCACACTGGTGGCCGCGGGTGTGGACCCCCTAGCCAAGGGCATGAGCTTCGCCGCCTATCTGGACAGCTACGACTGGTCCAACGACGAATCGGAGATGGCGTCGGCCGCCGCAAGCGGTCTGCTGGTCTCCAACCATAGCTACGCCTACGTCGCCGGCTGGCTCTGGAACAGCACCGAGGCTGCCTGGTTCTGGTACGGCGACGTGAACGTGAGCACCGTCGAGGACGCCGGCTTCGGCAGTTACACGAGCGCCAACCAGGAATGGGATCAGATCGCCTACGACGCGCCCTATTATCTGGTGGTCAAGTCCGCCGGTAACGACCGCAACGATTATGGGCCTGCGGCGGAGGATCCCGGTCATTACTTCTGGGACCCCGGTCTGGGCGACTGGGCCTGGAGCACGGATCTGCGCGAGTACGACGGCGAGGCCACCAACGGCTTCGACACCGTCACCTACCGGGGCAACTGCAAGAACATCCTGACCATAGGCGCCGTGGACGACGTGCCTGGAGGCTGGACCCAGCCCAGCGACGTGGTCATGAGCTCATTCAGCGGTTACGGCCCCACCGACGACGGCCGCATCAAGCCCGACCTGGTGGCCAACGGCATCGGCCTCTACAGCACCTACACGGACTCGGATGCGAGTTATGCCAGCTTCAGCGGTACGTCCATGTCCGGCCCCAATACGGCCGGCGCCGTTCACCTGCTGGCTCAGATGTACCGTGACACCCACGGTTCGCAGACGGCCCGCGCATCGACACTCAAGGCCTTGGCGATCCACACAGCTGAAGAGGCCGGCGTCAATGACGGCCCCGATTACAGCTATGGATGGGGATTGCTCAACGCCGCCAAGGCGGCCGACATCATCGACGACGATGTTCTCGTCACCGAGCGCATCACCGAGACGACCCTCGCCCAGGGCGAACGCGACACGTTGATCGTATGGAGCCCGGGCAACGAGCCCCTGGTCGCCACGATCTGCTGGACCGATCCGCCCGGCACACCTCCGGCCTGGTCCCTGGATCCCCCCGACATCATGCTCGTCAACGATCTCGATCTGCGCATCGAGCGGGTGAGCGACGCATTCGAATACCAGCCCTGGGTCCTCAACCCGGTCGCCTACACGGTGGCCGCCACAACCGGCGACAACATCCGCGACAACGTGGAGAAGGTCGAAGCGGCTGCACCGCAGAGCGGTCTGCATC
>DAOVZQ010000136.1 GCA_030635025.1 bacterium | reverse complement strand
TTCGCAGCGCACGACCGCTCTGAGGATTTCCTGCTTGTTGCTGTATTGCTTGTAGATGGTCGTTTTGGAGACGCGGGCTTCTCGTGCAATGTCGTCGGTGGTGACTTTCCTGAGGCCGTGTCGACTGAAGAGGCTCTGGGCCGCCTTGAGGATATCCGTTTGCCGGGTCATTGAGCTTCCTTTGCGTGAGTACGGGATACACATAATACGTACTCACGTATCGTGTGTCAAGTAAAACTGGTGTGGCATCCGAGAGGGATATGAAAACCGCTTTCAAAGTGTACACGTGTAGACTTTTAATATAAAAAACGGGGGCCGTTACTACGGCCCCCGTTCAATCTGACGAAATCACTTTATGAGCGTAGCTCTCCTGTGCAGCCTGTGTTCGCCGGCCTCCAACCTGAACATATAGACGCCGGAAGCTGCGATATGTCCGTTGTCGCGGCGGCCGTCCCAGGTTGCGGTGTGGAGTCCCGGGTCCAGAGGCCGGTCGGCAAAGAGCGTGCGAACAACCCGTCCCGTCAAATCATATACCTGCAGCCGGACATCTTCCGCCCGCGCCAATTCGAACCGGATTGCCGTCGAAGGATTGAATGGATTCGGCGCCGCCGGATATAGCACCGCGGCCGCAACCGCCGGCGTCGACTCCACCCCCGTAAACGCCCACTCGATCTCCTCGATGAACCACACCTTGTTCTCCGCCGTGATGGAGATGTGTTCCTGGTTCTCGGCGGGGAAGTACAGCTGGTCGAAAGGTGTCCGGCTCATCAGGTCGGGGTCGCCGGCGATGTCGTGGAAGGGGTCGGCCACGTCCAACGCCAACGCGCTGATCGTGGGGATGAAGCAGTGATGATCGTGCAGAGCGACGATGTCGCCGTACTCCACCGCCGTGGTGTCCATCTGGGCCATGGACGAACGCCAACCGCCGGGCGCGCTATCCCAGGGGAGCGTGCCGGATACGCTCACGGTCTGATAGGTGTCGGGCAAGGGCCAGATGACGTTCAACATGCCGTCGAAAATGGTCGTCGAGGTGTTGTCCGGTACCGCCCACACGTTGCCGTCGATGTCGATCAGGAAGCTGCGGTACTCGTAGCGGATGAGTTGCTCGCCGGGCGCGAACCCCTGGTCGACACCTGCGCCGCTGCCGTTGGCCACCGCCACCAGACGCGGCCCGCTCGGCCAATCGCCCAGGGCCGCTAGGTCGGCCTGGAAGTCGGTGAACAGGGGATCCGCCTGCCCGCTGCCGGTGGGCGGATCTTGATGGTGGTACAGAAGCATCTGGCGTGCGGCCGGCGTGTCCAGTCGCGAGAGCAGGTAGGCCGCATCGGTCGACTCGCTCTGGAAGAAGTGCAGCCAGTGTTGCAGGCCGAGAGGGATGTCGGCGCCGGTCTGCGGCGCATCGAAGGAGATGAAGCTGCGCACCTTGTGATCCTCACCCTGCTGCTCCAACCATGTCAGCGCATACCGCACGACAAGGCCGCCCATGCTTGCGCCGATCAACGCGCTCGTACGATCGGGGTCGATGGCCAGGTTCACCTGCGAGAGCAGTTCGGTCAGGACGAAAGCGTTGCGCTGGATGGGTTCGGTGGCCTCGGTGAAGTCGAGTACGACCGCGTCGTAGCCGTATGCGCGCAGGTCATCGATCAGGGCGTGCTGGTTGAGCAGATCGTAGAGCACCGGCCAGTCCATGGTGTTGTCCAGGTCGAAGCCCTCGACCACGATCACGGGGTTGGTCAGGGTCGTGTGCTGGTCGGACAGGTAGACGTAGGCCTGACCCGTGCCGGCGATGTCCAGCCAGGTCTCCGTCGCGGTGATCGTCCAGGTTTCGGTGGGGGGCGGGGTCTCGAGTCGCTTGACGTCGAGGGAGGCGGCCGCGTGAACGATGCGGCCGTCGTCCAACTCGGCTTGGAGGCGTACGGTCTTGCGTCCGGAAGTCGTGTAGGCGACTTCGAGACGGCCGGTTGCGTCGAGTTCGCGCCAGCCCGCACCGTCATCGGGGTTGATCCGATATCTGATGGGCCGGGTCGAGCCTTGAACCAGGACGTGAGCCGGATCGAGGCTGAACACAATGCGCGCGCCGTGATAACAGTCCTCCCGCAACACGGCCGCGGCGAAGACCTCGGCGGTCGCGGTCTTTTCGACTCCGTCCATCCGGTCGTAACGCCCGAGCAACACGGCCAGAGGGATTTCTCGAGGGTCGATATTCGCCAACGCAGCGTCCTGCAGCGCACGGATATCGGGCCAGTCGGGTTTGACTTCGGCGGCGCGGCTCATCTCGTGAACGGCTTGGCGCCAGCGCGAAAGCGTGGCGGCCGGCGCGTCGGCGGATCCGTCAAGTCGGTCCAGTCGTGACAAGGGCAGCACCCGGTCGATCAACACGCCGGTGGGCGTATGCTCGGGCAGGGCGGCGCCGGCCGATCCGGCCAGCATGAATACCAGCAACAGCATGATGATCATGATCAGACTCCCTCGATGATCATCATACTCTACAGCATCATGCGGGCCGGCGGGGGTCGAACTTACCGATAGAGTGCCTTGACGCCGCCCCAGGCGTCGAACTCTGCGGCGACAGGATCGCAGGATTCGCAGGTTGCCGATATCTGATAGTTGATCAACGCCGCGATCAGATACGACAGGGAGATCGTGTAGGTCCCTGCGTCCAGGCAATCGGTCGCGACCGTCGCCAGACCCGGCTCGGACACGGCCACGCAAAGGGATTCGTCACAGCCGTCGTATATGTAAAGTTCCGCACTTGATCCCGACATGCCCGTAAACGTGACGGTCAGGATGGACGGCTGGGTCAACGTGATCGTGTACAGTTTGGACGTCCACTGGATAGTCTGATCACAGGGGATGAACCCGACTTCGGGCTGCATGTTGATCGTGCCCGATACGGGCGCTTGGTCGCAGTATAGCGGCACGGCGTTGATGCAGTCGAAGGCCATGGCGGCTGCGGGGAGGCTCAAGGCCACGACGGCGAGTAGGGTGATGGTATGGCGTGTCATGTCCGTCTCCTCGGGTGAACTCAGAATGTGACTCGGACGGCAAGTATACCATACCGAAACCGTAGGATATTGTTTTATGTGGGTGGGCTTTGGCTTCCTGATCAGGGGGATGGCTCAATATCTTGAAAACCGAAATCAGAGTGTACACGTGTACACTTTGAGAGCGATGTCCAGAACCCAGATACATGCGTTTTCCACATTGAAATTCCCGCGCCACTGACTAGATTTGCCCCGATTCCGCATCTGCGTTTTCAATCAACTTCGGGAGCAATCATGGCGCAGCAGTCGGTGGGCAATCGGTGGTTCGTGGTGGTGGGCGCGATTCTCGTCCAGCTCTGTCTCGGAGCGATCTACGCGTGGTCCGTCTTCACGCCGCAATTGACCGCCGCGGGCTGGACCAAAGTGGAGACCCAGTGGGTCTTCGCCGCCGGACTGGCCTTCTTCGCCATCGCCATGGTCGTCGCCGGACGCCTGATGCCCAAGGTGGGGCCGCGGCCTTTGGCCTGGGCGGGTGGCCTAGTGCTGGGGGCGGGTTATGTCCTGGCCGGGTTGACCGGCGGCACGAGTTTCATACCGACACTTCTGCTGATCGGCGTGTGCGGCGGCTGCGGCATTGGTCTGGCCTACGTGGTGCCCATCGCCGTGGGCATGCGCTGGTTCCCCGACAAGAAGGGTTTCATCACCGGTCTGGCGGTGGCGGGTTTCGGCTTCGGTGCGACCCTCTGGGTCAAGCTGGCCGGCGCATGGGGTCATCTGCTCGATACGGTCGGACTCGGCACGACCTTCATGATCTACGGCGCGGCCTTCGCCGTGCTGGTCTTCATCGGCGGCACGTGGCTGCGCTTTCCGCCCGAGGGTTGGTTGCCGGAGGGGCATACTCCGTCGGTGGCGAATGATGAGGGTGGGGCGAGTACACGCAGGGACCTTTGCACCAGCGAGATGCTGAGGAAGCCACAGTATTATGTGATCCTGCTTACGTTTGTGTTCAGCGCCGGCGCGGGCCTGATGAGCATCGGCCTGATGAAGCTCTTTCCCATGCAGGCTCTCATGGCCAACGGTCTGAGCGAGGCGGCTGCCAGCGCTGCTGCGGGCACCGCCATGGCCGTCTGTTTCTCGCTGGCCAACGGGGTGGGGCGGATCGTCTGGGGAATCGTGAGCGACAAGATGGGCGCCAAGCGCTCGCTGATCGTCATGACCGCGTCCCAGGGCGTGCTCGTGCTGCTCTTCCAGCACATGGCGGGCACGACTGGCCTGCTCTACCTGGGCGCCACCCTGATCGGCTTCAACTTCGGCGGCAACTTCGCCCTGTTCCCGATGATCACCGCGGGCACGTTCGGCGCGCGCAATATCGGTCAGCTCTACGGCTGGGTGTTCCTGGCCTACGGCATCGGCGGGATCGCCGGTCCGATCATGGGCGGCAAACTGGGCGACCTGGGGAATTTCCCGCTGGCGTTCACCATTTGCGGCGTGGGGTGCCTGGTGGCCGCGGGGTTGATCGCGACGGTCAAGCCGCCGCGGGTGGCGGTGGTGGAGAAGGCGGCGGAGAATGCGTCGGCGTCCGTGACGCGGGCGGCCTAACGCAGGTTGCGGAACGTGAATTCGAAGTAGGAATCGTCGTTGCAGGTCCAGTTTTCCATCACTTCATTCATGATCCCGTCGCTGACCGAGTATTGGATGATGGTTGTTGTCACCTGACAGGCCTCGGCGCCGTCTATGCGGTAGTGCAAGGCTCTCGGCTCCCAGAGACTCACCGGAACTGGCATATTCCCTTCTGTATAGCTGTAGTAGCGGGTGTCTTCGTCGAATTCCCAGGTGGACTCGGCGTCCCAACTCATCAAAGTGAGATGGTGGGGATCCGCGGTCGCTGTGATGCGGCCGTGCATGCGTATCCCGTCTACGGTGTGGTCCCAGAACGCCGTGTACGTGTTGTCTTGCCAGATTCCCGCGTCGGCCGTGATCACGAGGCTCTGCCAGGGCCGTACGCCCGTGTTCCATATAGCGTGATAGCGTAGATCGACCTTGGCGTATTCGTGCCTGATGATGGACGGTCTCACGTAGAGACTTACCCGGGCCTCGCTCGTTTCGTTCACGCCCGATGCGGCGCTCCAGGGCTTGATCAACTGGATCAGCAGGTTCTCGTAGTTCAGGAAGGCTGATTGGCAGTCCGGCACGGAAGCGCCGTTCTCGCCGGTCCCCAGCAGGACGGGAAGATCATGATCGTTTTGACCGTAGATGGCGATTTCATACGGCTCGGATAGGATGTCCTCCTCATCGAGGTACAAGGACAGGATATAGTCTTCAGGCGGGGCGCCGGAATAGGGCCTGATGCCGACTTTCCACACGGCCGAACCGTAATCGGACACGCTCAAGTTTTTTCTGATGAACCCGTCGTCCCAATCCCAGTCCCAGCTACTCGGATAATCCCGCCAGACGCCCTCCAGGTTGATTCTCGTGGGCATTCCCGTCACCATGTTGCGCTGAAACTGCGCACACCACTCATCCAGAGGCGGATCGACGGCCTCCATGATCGCATCGTAAATCGTTCCGTATTCGGTGAAAGACACATAGATATCGTGAATCCGGTCGAGTCCCTGCAGGCTTGCCAGTCTGCTCATGAAATAGTACATGCCGTAGCCGTGGTCGGCCCGAGACAGGGATACGTTCTCCCCGATGCCTGTCAGCGGCGCCAGGTAGTTTTGCGGAGTCGCGCTGACGGGGGTGTAGGAGAGCGGGAACTCGTCCATCCGGCTTTCCATCACGCAGGCCGTCGCCTCATCGAGCCAGTGCCTGGCTGGGTTGACGGTCGTCCAATCGGAGGCGGATCGGGTGTCGTAAAACTCCTGGGCGTAATGGAAGAGCTGGTGCATTGCCACATGCGGTAAGGGGAAACCATCGGCCAAGGTAGCCGGATCGAAGTTGAAGTGTCCTTCTCCCGGAGGGGCGATCATGTATTCTGCGGGGATGTCTTCATATGAATTGCGAAGGTAGATGTGCATGGGCCAGAGGGCGTCCAGG
Source organism: bacterium (assembly GCA_030635025.1). GTDB lineage: Bacteria > Krumholzibacteriota > Krumholzibacteriia > LZORAL124-64-63 > LZORAL124-64-63 > JAHIYU01. Next base: position 866 of record DAOVZQ010000136.1, on the reverse strand, counting down.
TCGCCAAAGCGGAACCCTATGTCGTACAGCCTCTGACGGTTCGACTCGAATATGTCGAGGATCTCAGAGGCGCGGTCCGCGCTTACCACGGTCTCGTTGAAGAAGATCCTGAAGTGTCCTTCCGGCTTGAGCAGGGATGTGATGCCCGTGAAGACGGTCACCGTCAGAGGTTGTGGATGCTCGTTGCCGAGATCGAGGCCGCCGCGGGTCAGGTCGAAGATGATCCAGCCGGCGCTGTCGCGTGCGGCTGTTTCGAACCATGTATCGTGACGCCCACCCTCGTGGGACTCGCGGGTCTCTCGGATATATGCAGAGTAACCGCTTCCGTCTTCCGGCACCTCGAAACGGAATCGAAGGGTCAACGGGACACCGAACTCCGAAGGCAATCCCGTGATGATGTACTTCGGTTGGTCCGAGTCTAAGCGGGGCGTCGAGACTTTATCACTTATACGGACTTCGCTTTCCTGGCTGAAAGCCCCAGGCGGGACTGTCAGCACGATGTCGCCACCGTCGAGTTCACCTCCTTCCGCATCGAGTATTCCCTTCACGAGGAAGGCCGGGTTGTAGTGCGGCGTGACCGGGTCCTCATCTCCGCAACCGGCGAAGAACAGAAGGGTGAGCGACAAGAGCAGGTAGGTGTATGGACGCATGGTGGCCCTTCCGGAAATATGATCGTCCGACTATGTTGACTCGATTGTATCTGAACGGAGAATCGATGACCAGAGATCGATTGGTTCCTTGTGTCGGTCATGATTGCGATGGCCTGGACCCGGCCCCTAATCTTCGGTGAAGGTAATCCGATCGGCGGCATGGAGCGGCAGCGGTCGAGGCCGGATTCGATAGAACTCCCGTCGCCGTTGTCGTTC
>DAOVZQ010000347.1 GCA_030635025.1 bacterium | reverse complement strand
CCTAGCGAGACAGGCTGGGTTCAGCAATGGACCAACCATCCAGACGCGCACCCAGGCTCCCACGCCAAGGGGCGTGCCGCCCGCTGAATTCGAGCGAGCCTGAAGCCCGGCGACGCTCGTGGTCGCCCAGGGCCGGTCCCGCGACGCCACCACGGATCCCGTCGCTGCGGATATCCTCGTACATGCCTTCGATACCTACGGCGACCGCCAATCCGTAGCCGGCCTCGATCAGAAGACGCGTCTCGGTGGCGGCGCGGCGAGTGACGTGATCGTTGAAATAGATGTCGGGATCGTCGCGAAACAAGGTGAATCGATCCCGGTGGCGGCGTCCGCTCAGCCGTTGCTCCATGACCACCGCTTCGGAAAGCGCGGCCCGCAGCTTGAAGCCCGTGAACGCGGTCTCCGTCTTTTCGAAGGACGGGTAGGGCGCGTAGAAATCGAGAGCGCCGAATTCGCGGCGGGAATAACCGGACAGCAGTTCAAGTTCACCCCAACGGGTGTCACCCAGGGCCCGCAGGGACAGGGAGCCGTTCTCCGCGTCGGTATCCGGACGGTCGCCGTCGGTGCGGAACCACGCACCGGAGACCCAGGCCTTGCCGTTCATCCCCAGAGCCGAACCGGCGCCGCTCTCCAACCGGAGCCGGGCAATGCGAGTCTCGAAGTCACCGCCACCGAGGGTCAGGGCGCCGCCGGGCCTGTCCGATGGCGTGCGCGGAATCACGTTCACAACGCCCCCGAATGCATTGGCGCCGTACAGGGCCGAGCCATGGCCGCGCAGGACCTCGAGCCGCGACACGTCGGCCAGGCCGAGAGGCAGGTCGAGGGTGTGATGCCCGGTCTGGGCATCACCCACATCCCAACCGTCCAACAGTACCTGCACCTGCTCGAAGGTAGAGCCGCGCACGCTCAGGTCCGCCTGCGTGCCGTACTGTCCCCGCTGATTCACTTCGACCGCGGGCTGGGTGGCCAGAAGCTCCGCCGTCGAGCGGACGGGGGCGTCGGCGTCGAGGCCGGTCACCGATACGGAGCGCGTCAGACCGGGTAGGGCCGCGGGAACGCGGGACCCGAGGATGACGACCGGATCGGTCAACCAGACCGTATCGCCATTGGCGGCAACGAAGGTGACCTCATCAGCGGCGCCGGCGCCGACTGCGAGAGTCAGCGCCAGCAGGAAAAGGGCCGTTCTGAACATCTTTAAAACCTCAATGGGCCGAAGACTTGCCTTTCGGCTTGGCGTTCCAGATGCGAGTGGCCAGCAACAGGCCCAGCAGGGCCAGGGGCACCATGGCAATGGGCCAGGCCCGCCAATTGGCCGGATCGGTGGCCGCGCCGACGATCTGACCCGCCGCATCAAGCTGCTCCTTGGGCAGTACGACTGCGTAAGTGAAGGACATGACCGCGGTGCCCAGGTAGACGAAACCGTCGATGATGCCCACGGCGATACCCGTATTCTTGGACCCGCCGAAGTCCATGCTGGCGGTCCCCGACAGCATGCCGTGCACACCGATCACCGCCATGGACATGACCAGCACCAGCCAGCCCACGTAGGACTGCTGATAGGTAAAGACAAGCACGATCGCGCTCAGCAGCATGATCCCATAGAGGAACGCCGCCACGGGGCCACGGCGGGACTGGAAGAGGTGATCGCTGATGGTGCCCGCCATCACACCGCCCATGATGCCGGCGATGCAGAGCATCAGGCCCCAGTTCTCGTAGACGAAGCTGCTCTTGAGTCCGAGCATCGCGTCGGTCTGCTTGGCGAAGATCTTGAACCACTGCATGATCGCCTGGCGTAGGAAGCCGCTGCAGAATTCGATCAGCGCGATGGTGATGATGATGGGGTTGGTCAGCATCATCTTGAAGACCTTGAGCGCGCCGAGTTGCGGCCCCTCGTCTCCCGATGAAGCGTCGGCTGTGTTGAAGTCCTCCTGCCCCGCCTCACTGGGTTTGTTGTGCACGATGAAGTAGTCGATGACCCAGAACAGCGTCAGCAGAATCGCCGGCATCAGGAAGACCCAGGCCAGACCCATGTCGTTGAGAATCATGGCGCCCAGGTCGAAGGCGAAGTAGATACCCAGCGAGATCAGGATGCCGAAAATGGCTCCGAAAACGCCACGCTCGCGCACGTGGAACCACGATGAGTTTACCTTGACGATGGCCACCGCGCCAAAACTCTGGAAATACATGTTCGTGGCGTAGAGAAACGCGAAGACGGCCACGAAGTTGGAGACCAGGAAGCTCGACATGGGTCCGTTGTGCAAAAGCGAAAGCGATGCCAGGCCCATCAGGAGGTTGGCGACGATCGCGCCGGCGGCGCCCGTGAGAATGGCGAAACGCCCGCCCAATTTGTCGGTCAACGGTCCGTTGATCAGGAAAGAGAAGCCGTAGACGATCGTGCCCACGCCGAAGATCACGCCGAAGGCCTCGTTGCCCATCATGGAGCCGCCGTCGCCGCCGGCCAGGTTCTCGAAGGCGGACTTGCTCACCGTCAGGTTATAGCGCCCCATATAGAGGAAGGCGTAAGTGAGACCCAGAGGCAGCCAGTTCATGATCCGTCGTCGCTTGAAACCCTTGTCGTGCCCCACGTCGACCGTCGGCAGACGATAGAACACGAAAGCCACCACGATCAGCAGCAGAACAACCGGAGTGAATTTTTCCAGCCAGTCGGGCGTGATACTGCTGTAGGTTTCGGCGATTGATTGCATCAGATCCGTGATGCTGGCTAGCATGGCTACGCTCCCGATCTTAAGAGGGGTCGGATACCTTTGATGTCTCGGACGTTATCGCACGAGCGGCCCAGCATAATCGCTTTCGGGGCCGCGATCCAGCCGGAATCCTCATCGGACACCGTGTTCTTCCTTATAGGCCGCCCAGTTTTCCTTGAGTGAGACGAAGGCTTCGAAGTCCGCACAGAGCAGGAAGGGGTTGTGCGCGCGTTCGTGGCCGATGGTCGAATGGGGCATGACGCCCTCGCCGCCGTAGTAATCGTGCCCGGGCAGGACGACCGTCTCGTCCGGCAGCTTCAAGACGCGGTGCAGGGACGCCCACTCATCTTCCGCCGAAGAACCGGGGAAGTAGGGACCGGTGCCGCCGACCTTGCCGCAAAACAGCAAATCGCCGGTGGCCAGGAATCCTTCAAAGAGCCAGCACATGTGATCGGGAGCGTGTCCCGGGGTCGGAACGGCCTTCAGCGCCGGACTCCCAAGGCGGGACGATTCCGAAATCACCTCTGCTCCGGTCAGCTCCACGATCCGGTCGAGGCCACCAACATGATCGGCATGACCATGGGTGATCAGGACATACCTGAGGACGAGTCCCACCGAGTTCACCGCCGACGCCAGCTCGTCCGGTCCGTAGCCCGGATCCACTACGGCGGCCTCGCCGCTGACGCGATCGCCCAGGATATAGCTGAAATTCCTGTCGCCGCCCAGATGCAGTTGTCGTACGACGACGTCGCCTCGGGAGAGATCGTTCAGGATCATCCTCAACCTTCCTCTAGATACCAACGATGAGACCGAGGGAGATGCTCAACCAGCCATCCGTATCCCCGGCCGTGAAAACCGATCCCGTTTGGGAGTTTTCGAGTACCGACGATTCGGCTCCATACTGTTCGTATCGCACACTGAAGTCCAGCAGTCGCGGACGTGTACCGGGAGAACCCAGTTGCCTCTGCAGGCCGAGACGCGCCGCGCCGCCCCAGTCGGACTGCTCCCGTACCAGGGACCCGCTCTCGTAGACGTCCAGATAACTGTAGTAGATGGTTCCGCCCCAGCGCAGGGACCGCATGTAGTAACCGCCGGCCAACCCCAGGGTGACGTCGGTGTTTTCACCCAGCGGCGCGCGTAGGAGTACACCCAGTTCGATGGCGTAATGGGCCGATTTGCCGTTGCCCGTCAGGTCTTCGAAGTCGTCCTGAAGATCTCCGAGGGCGGCCTGGAAGCCGAGCGTGGGT
>DAOVZQ010000238.1 GCA_030635025.1 bacterium | reverse complement strand
TGACGACCAGCCTCGGCCATGTCGCCACGATGCAGCAGGACGGCAGGTTGACGGAGATCATCTACTCCGACTCGGGTTATCTATCGAGTATCTGGGGCTCGAGCGACACAAACATCTACGCGGCCGGTTACGCAGGCGTCGTCATGCACTATGACGGCAGCGAGTGGACCCCGGTCGACGTTCCCTTGGCGGATCAGTCCGCCAAGTCCTTTCCCACTCAAGATAAATTCGGACGACCCTTACCCTAAACGGTCGCCATCGTCTGGGGCCCGACCCGTTTCGCCGGTCGGGCCCGGATTCATCACGACACTTTCCAGGAGGTTCCCCCATGACCCGGTCGGCACGCGTGTCCGGATCCTTGTTCTGCTTCTTGTTGGCAGTCATGCTCGTCTCGGTACCCACGCTGGCGTACGAACCCAACCCCGCCGATTCCCGCGATCAGGTCCCCGACGACTACAAGTGGAACTACACCCACATCTTCGCGTCGGTTGAGGACTGGGAAACCGAACTGGCAGCCGTGGAGGAACTCGTACCCGGGCTCGCCGCGTACGAAGGGCGTCTCGGCGAATCGGCCGACGTGCTTATGGAGTCGATGACCAAGGTCGAAGAGGCCGTCCTGCGTCTGTACAAGCTTTACGGTTACACGCAGTTGCGCCTCGACCCCGAACTGTCCAATGCCGAGAATCAGATGATGCAGGGCAAGGTGGGCTTCCTCTTCCAGTCCTTCGGAAGCACCGTGTCGTATATGGAGCCTGAACTTCTTGAAGTCCCCAAGGACAAGATCGACGGTTTCCTGGCCTCGCGTGACGACATGAAGATCTACCAGCACTATTTCGACGATATGTTCCGCATGAAGGAACACAGCCTGAGTGCCGCCGAGGAGCGCATTCTGTCGATGGCCGGCCAGGTCCGTGGCGGCACCGCCACGGTCGCCTCGAAGCTGCGCGACATCGACATGGCCTTCCCCGAGATCATCACCGAGGACGGCACCATGGAGCCCCTGACCCTGGCCGGTTTCGGCAGGGCCCGTTCCAGCAAGTCGTATCCGGTGCGCAAGCAGGCCGCCACGGCCTTTTTCAACACCTTCCGCCAGTTCGAGAATACGCTGGCCGCGACTCTCGACGGCGTCGTCAAGTCGCACCTGCTGACCAAGGAATTGCGCGGCTACGACAGCTGCCTAGAAGCCTCCCTCAAGGGCGACAACATCAGCACGGCCACCTACCGCATGCTGATCGACACCATCAACGCCAACCTCGAGCGCACGCTCCACAAGTACGTGGACCTGCGTCGCAAGGTCATGGGCATCGACGGCACCCTGGAATTCGCCAACCTGTACAACCCCATGCTCGAGGGCATCGAGACCGAGTACACGTACGAGGAGTGCATGGACCTCATGATGGAGGGCCTGAAGCCCCTGGGTAAGACCTACATGAAGGATCTGGCGGTGGGCATCGATCCCGCCAACGGCTGGATCGACGTGTATCCCAACGAGAACAAGCGCACCGGCGCCTACAGCTCCGGCATCGTGGCCAAGGAAGTGCACCCGTACGTACTTCACAACTTCGACAACACCCTGGACGCCGTGTTCACCACGGCCCACGAGTTCGGTCATGCGCTGCACACCTTCTACTCGACGGACACACAGCCCTTCGTGTACGCGGACTACACCACCTTCCTGGCCGAGATCGCCTCGACATGCAACGAGGAGATCCTGCTGACCCACATGCTCAAGAAGGAAAAGGAACCCGCGAAGAAGCTGATGCTCCTGAACAAGCGGCTGGAGAACATCCGCCTGACGATCTTCCGGCAGACACTGTTCGCCGAGTTCGAACTTCGCTTCCACGAGTACGCGGAAGAGGACAATACGCTGACGGCCGACTTCCTGAACGGGCTGTACAAGGACCTGATCACCAAGTACTACGGCCCGAACTTCGAGATGGGCGAGAACGATGAAGTCGAATGGGCGTTCATCCCCCACTTCAACTACAACTTCTACGTCTTCACCTACGCCACGGGCCTGACCAGCGGCATCTCCCTGGCCAGCAACATCATGGATGGGGCCAGAAGGCCGCCGACCGGTACATCGACAACATGCTCAAGGGCGGATCGAGCGCTCCCCCGCTGGAGCTGCTCAAGCGCGCCGGTGTGGATCTGGAGAAGCCCGATCCCATCCTGACCATGCTGGATCTCTTCGAGGAGACCATCGACCAGTTCGATACGCTGTGGACGAAGACCTACGGCAAGTAGCCTCGAACCGATTTCAAGACGAGAGGGGCCGCGCTCATGCGCGGCCCCTCTTCTTGCATATGATGGTGAGCCGCCGGGGACTCGAACCCCGTACCATCTGCTTAAAAGGCAGATGCTCTACCTGATGAGCTAGCGGCTCAAATTGTATTTGTACCGAGCGTAAAATCGTCCGACCCGGGGGCCGGACGACCTCAAGATACCACCTGTCCCGCGGAGTGTCAAAATCAGGTGGAAATACCCTCCGGGGTCCAGATCATTTCGTCCCGGCCACGTCCCACCGATACGCCGATAATGTGCGTGCCCAGCTCCTGCTCGAGGAACTCCAGGTACTGACGGGCCCGGGCGGGTAGATCCGTCAACGACCGACAGCCGGTCGTGGGTTTCTCCCATCCCTGGAACTCCCGATAGACGGTCTTGCAACGCTCGAGATCGCCGGCGCGGGCGGGGAACGTCATGCGCTCCGTACCCTCGTACTCGTAGGCCGTGGCGGCCTTGATGACCGACATGCCATCGAGCACGTCGAGCTTGGTGATCACGACGCCGGTCATGCCGTTCAGATCGACCGAGTAGCGGGCCGCCACCAGATCGAACCAGCCACAGCGTCTTGCGCGACCCGTGGTGGCGCCGAACTCGCCGCCCAAACGTCGCAGATCCTCCCCCTCTTCAGCCAGCAGTTCGCTGGGAAAGGGACCGTTGCCCACCCGTGTACAGTAGGCCTTGAAGATGCCGTAGATCTCACCCAGGCAACGTGGGGGCAGACCGGTGCCGGTCATGGCGCCGCCCACTGTCGCGTTGCTGGAGGTTACAAACGGGTAGGAGCCGTGGTCGATGTCGAGCAGCGTACCCTGGGCACCCTCGAACAACGCCGACTCGGTGCCGCGTCTGACACCGGCCAGGGCTTCGTAGCCATCGACGATCATGGGGCCGAGGGTCTTGGCCAGCACCACCAGTTCCTGGGCGATGCCCGAGGCCGGCAGGGGCTCGGCGTCGTACAGGGCCGACAGGCGCTCATTGGCTTCGAGAACCTTCTCGATGACCATGCGCTCCAGGTTTTCGTTGGGCTGCAGCAGGTCTCCTACACGAAGACCGGTACGGGCCACCTTGTCCCCATAGCAGGGACCTATCCCACGTCCCGTTGTGCCGATGCTTTTACGCTTGAGCTGACTCTCGCCGGCCTCATCAATGCGCTTGTGATAAGGCAGGAGCAGATGCGCCGCCGCCGACACGAACATCCGGTCACGGACCTTGATGCCGATCTCTTCCAGGGAGAGGATTTCGTCCCGCAGGGCCCAGGGGTCGATGACCATGCCATTGCCCAGATAGCCCTTTACGCCTTCGCGCAGCAGACCGGAGGGGACCAGATGCAGGACGATCTTCTCATCGCCCCGCATGATGGTGTGGCCTGCGTTGGCGCCGCCCTGATAGCGGATAACCCAATCGACGCCTTCACCGAGAGCATCTACGATCTTGCCCTTGCCTTCGTCGCCCCACTGTCCGCCGATGATCACGCGATTATCCACGTTCGTCTCCTGTCGCCATTGCTTCGAGCATGGTCGATCCGCACCAAAAAAAACGAGCCCCGTCTCAGAGACCGTCTAGTTGCCGGGTTTCCGGATGATCCGCCTTAGCGGTTGAACATGGTCTTCAGTTCACCCCAGGTGCGTTCTTCGAAGAAACTGGTCGATGAGCAATCGCCGTCGAGTCCGGGGTTGCTTGACTCCTGAACCACGCCGTTGTCGACGCGACCGTTGCCGTCCATATCACCGATCTCGGCGCCGTTGGTACATCCGTCCCCATCGGAATCGAGATTCGCAAGATAGCTGTTCCAGGTGTTGTCGCCAATGTCGGGATCGGTGAAGTCGAGACCGAAGACGGTGAGTGACGGATCGGCCAGGGTCGCAATCGAAACGTCCAGATGACAGTTGTCGCATCGGAAAGGAACATGCAACGGCAATTGCTGCATAAGCTCGTCTGTCGCCCAAGCGGGCGTCGCGAGCAAAAGCAGCATCATCAAGACGCCAATTCGTCCTGTTGTTTGCCGGATGCTCATTATCCTCCTGTCCTAGATATGATAACACCTGCCGGGTTTGCGTGTCAACGCCCCCACATCAGGATTCCATGACGGCCTCGACCCAGGCCCTCATGTCGTCGGCCCCCTCCCGAAGCATGGCGGAAGTCGGGAAGAAAGGCGTGTCCGGCTGCAGTGCCAGACCATTCACGATCTCCTGGTAGTGGATCCCCCGTTTGTTCGGGCCGACTTTATCCACCTTGGTAACCGCAATGGCATGAGGCAGTTTCGCCTCTTTCAGCCAATCCGACATGCGCTGGTCCTCCAGCGAGGGTTTGTGACGCGCGTCGAGCAGTTGAAACACCGCCAGCGGTCGGTCCCCGGCAAAGAGAAACGTCCTCATAAGCCGTGACCAGGCTTCACGTTGGGTCTTGCTGACCTTCGCGAATCCATAGCCCGGCAAGTCCACCAGGTAATAGGAGTTATCGACCAGGAAATAATTCAATAAACGTGTTTTTCCAGGTTTACCGCTGGTCTTGGCCATGCCGCGGCGGTTCAGGAAGAGATTGATCAACGAGGATTTGCCGCAATTGCTGCGTCCCACAAAGGCGAATTCGGGCCGAATCGGCTCGGGGCGCGTGGCGAGATCAACGGCACTCGTCACGAATTCCACATCCATGGTGACCTCCCTTCCTGGAATTAGTGGGCCGCGTGCGGTGAGGACTCGTCGCCGGCCTTGTCCCGGGATGACGGACGATCCTGGACGCGTCCCCCGTCGACCAAGGCGATCTCAAGAACCTCGTCCATTCGATCGACGAGATGCACTTCCAGATTGCGCCGGATGACCGTAGGCAATTCCT
>DAOVZQ010000084.1 GCA_030635025.1 bacterium | reverse complement strand
GCCGAAGGTGTCGTCATCGGCCTGTCGGGCGGGATCGATTCCGCCGTTTCTGCCGGACTGGCCGTCAGGGCTCTGGGGCGCGATCGTGTTCACGGCGTCGCGTTGCCGTTCCGAAGCAGCCATCCCGATTCCCTGGCCGACGCCGAAGCCGTGGCTGCGAACCTGGGAATCGGATTCGAGCGTCGCGACATCACGTCGATGGTCGAGGCTTTTCTGCCGGACATACCTGGCGATGCCCTGCTGAGGCGGGGTAACGTCATGGCCCGGTGTCGCATGATCGTTCTCTACGACATCTCTGCCCGTGATCGAACCCTGGTGCTGGGTACGGGCAACCGGACCGAGACTCTGCTGGGCTACGCGACCCTCTACGGCGACGCGGCCTTCGGTCTTAATCCCCTGGGCGATCTGTACAAGGCGGAGGTGCGGACCCTGGCGCGGTATCTCGAGTTGCCGTCCGCGGTTCTCGACAAGGCGCCGAGCGCCGATCTCTGGGACGGGCAGACCGACGAGGATGAACTGGGCTATACGTATGAGGAGGCCGACCAGCTCCTGCACGCCATGATCGACACGGGTCTCGGCGCGCGACAGCTCGCCGCTCTGGGGTTTGCGCCCGAACTCGTCACCTCGGTCAAGGCGCGTGTGAGGGCGCAGGCCTTCAAGTGGCTCCCGATTCCCACGGCGCGTTTCGCAGACAGGCCCATGCCTGATATGGACGGGAGTTGATCATGGACGCCTTCGATCTGCCCGAACTGGATTTTCCTGCGGGCAGTTGCATCTTTGTCGGGACACCCATCGGCAACCTGGACGATATGTCCCTGCGGGGGCTGGCCGCCCTGACCGCTGCGGACGTGATCTACGCCGAGGACACGCGGCGCACGCGCCGACTGCTCGCCCGCTACGGCGTGAAGAACCGCCTGGAGGCGTACCACGACCACAACAAGACCCGGCAGGCGCCCAGGATCGTCTCGCGCCTACAACAGGGAGAGCGCGTGGTCGTGGTCAGCGACGCCGGCATGCCGACCATCGCCGATCCGGGATATGTCTTGTTGCAGGCTCTACACGCCGACGACTTGCCTTGGTCGGTGGTGCCGGGTCCGTCCAGCGTGTTGGCGGCCCTGATTCTGGCCGGTTTTCCGACCGACCGTTTCCTGTTCGTCGGCTATCCGCCGCGACGGTCTGGTCGGCTGCGCACATTTCTCGGTGAGGCGCTTACGGAGCGCGGTACGGTAGTGATGCTCGAATCGATCCACCGCATCCGCAAGACGCTCGACGCCATCATGGAACTGGCTCCCGAGCGTGAACTGGCCGTGGTTCGCGAGATCACGAAACTGCACGAGGAAACTCTACGCGGAAGCGCCGAAGAACTTCTGGAACGAATGACGGGCCCCCGCCTGAAGGGCGAACTGGTTCTGGTCATGCGGGGCAACGTCGATGACCGACGACAGACGGAAGGAACGAACGATGGATCGTAAGCAAATGAGAGCGTGGGCGCAGAAGCGCGTCCGTCCGCTGGTGCTGGCACTGGATCGCATGGGCCTCACGCCCAACGGCGTGTCCCTGATCGGGCTGTTGATCAGTATTCTCGCCGGTTGGGTCGCGGCCAAGGGAGCACTGTTCCTGGGCGGGATCGTACTGCTCGTAGGCTCGGTGTTCGACATGCTCGACGGCAATCTGGCTCGTCTTCAGAACAAGGTTTCGCGGCAGGGCGCCTTCCTCGATTCCAACTTCGACCGCCTGGCCGAGGCGGGGGTCTATATCGGCCTCGCCTGGTACTACATGAATGTGCTGACCTGGCCCGATCCTGGCGCCGTCATCCTGATCATGCTGACACTGACCGGATCGATCACCACAAGCTACGCCCGCGCTCGGGCCGAAGGTCTCGGGACGACCTGCTACGGCGGCTGGCTGCAACGCCCCGAGCGCATGGTGTTGTTGATCGTCGGCATGCTCCTCGGTTACAAGGTCCTGAAGCTGATTCTGCTCTTCCTGGCCGTCGTGACCCTTTGGACCACACTACAGCGCATCGTCTCCTCGGCCCGCAAGTTGGCCGAGGAGGATGACGCCGTGCAGCTGGTCGGGTCGGAGTCGTCGAATCCTTCGGATTCGGACGATGCTTGATCCGCGCCGTGGCCTGTTGATCACCTTCGAGGGCCCGGAGGGCAGCGGCAAGTCTACGCTCATTCGGGCCCTGGCCGACCGTATCGCCGAGCTGGGCGAGCCGCCTGTCCTGCTGCGAGAACCAGGTGGAACAGCAACCGGCGAACGGATTCGGGCGATACTGCTTGATCCGGCACTGCCCGAACTGCGTCCCGAAACCGAGTTGTTGCTCATGGTCTCCAGTCGTGCCCAACTCGTTCGCGAGTCCGTGCTGCCGGCCCTCACTGCCAACCGGATCGTACTCTGTGACCGTTACGCCGACGCCTCGGTGGCTTATCAGGGCGCCGGTCGCCGGCTAGGGGAAGACCGGGTCGCCGTTCTGAATGATTTCGCGGTGGGAGAGGCGGTTCCGGATCTGACCCTGCTCTGCCTCTTGCCTCCCGAAGAAGGACGCAAGCGCACGGCGAATCGCGACCAGGATCGGCTTGAGTTGGAGGATGCGGCTTTCCACGATCGTGTCTACGCATCCTATCGGGCCATGGCCGATTCGGGCGATCCCCGCTTCAAGGTCGTCGATGCCACGCAAAAACCAGAAGCCATGTTGGAACAAGCCATCAGTTTTCTGCGTTCTTTGGAACACGATTTGCTGGGCACACTCTGATCCGCTTATCATGTACCTGACACCGACGCCCCCTCCATACACGGGAGATAGGACAACATGAACGCCGCCAAGAGGTTTCTCTCTATATCGCCCCGGCGCGCCATCCTCACGATGGCCGTTCTCACTCTCGCACTGGTTGCGGGGTGGCACGGCACCGTGCAGGCCAATGATGCGGCCCGCGGCACCGACCGACAGCAGTTCCTCGACGGCCTGAAAATTCTGGGCAGTGTCTACGAGCGGGTTTTCTACAACTATGTGGACGACGTGGACGCCTACGAGCTGCTGGAAGCGGGAATAGACGGCATGCTCGATTTCCTGGACGAGCACACACAGTACCTGCCGCCCAGCTTTTACGAGGATCTGATGATGTCCACCGAAGGTGAGTTCGGCGGCCTGGGCATCACCATCAATATCCGTGATCACTATCCGACCGTGGTTTCACCAATCGAGGGTACGCCCGCCTTCCTCATGGGCATCCAGGGTGGCGACCAGATCGTCGAGATCGAAGGCGAATCCACACTCGACTTCACAAGCAACGATGCGGTCAAGCTGCTGCGCGGGGAACCCGGCACCCAGGTCACCATCACGATCCACCGTGAAGGTCGCGACGAGCCGTTCCCCCTGACCATCACCCGCGACATCATCCATGTGGACAGCGTTCCCTACGCCTTCATGATCGAGGACATCGGCTATATCCGCGTGGCGAATTTCTCCCGCACCACCACCGACGAACTGGCCGAGAAGTTGGACGAGCTCGAAGCTCTGGGGGCCCGCGGCCTGATCCTGGACCTGCGTTGGAACCCGGGCGGACTGCTCGAGGCCGCCAACGGCGTTAGCGAGCTCTTTCTGGATGACGGAGACCTGATCGTCTACACCAAGGGCCGTCTCCGCAACCAGAACCGCAGCTACTACTCCGAGGGCACCAAGCACCAGCATAAGACCAAGCTCCCGACCATCGTCATGGTCAACGGGTCTTCGGCTTCGGCCAGCGAAATCGTGTCTGCCGCGATCCAGGACCACGACGCGGGTCTGGTGGTCGGCAAGACGTCCTTCGGCAAGGGCACCGTCCAGACGGTCTTCCCCCTGAGCGACGACCGCGCGCTGAAGCTGACCACGGCCAAGTACTACACGCCGTCCGGCCGGTCCATCCACAAGGATCGTCACGTGGATGACAGCGACATAGACCTTACAGAAGCGCCTACCGACATACAGGCCGATGATGTGGAGATCGAGAGCGATCCTCCGCGTGACGAGAAGGAGAAGTACAGCACCGACAGCGGCCGGATCGTCTACGGCGGCGGTGGTATCACGCCGGATATCGAGATCGATCAGCCCTTCCTGGCCGACTTCGAAGTGGCCCTCGAACGCGACGGCGCCCTGTTCAGCTTCGCCACCTTCTGGTCGGCGCATCACGAAGTGTCCGACGAAGTGGTCGTGGATGACGCGATGTTCGCCTCCTTCGCCGAGCATCTGGGCACCCGCGAGAAGATCGACGAATACCTGGGCGTCTACGAGATGGTCCGTACCGACGAACTGCTAGCCGAGAACGAGGACTACATCCGTCAGGGCATGCGCCGCGAACTCATGCGTCGCAATTTCGGTCCCCAAGCCGCCTATCAGGTAGCCATCGAGGACGACATCCAACTGCAGGAAACCTTGGCCATCTTCGAGCGCGCCCAAACCAAGGACGACCTTCTCGCTATCGCCACCGAATGGGAGGCCGAACGGGTCGCACGCACCGAAGCAGAGACAGATACGGCGGTTCAATAGAGTCCGACAGACCGACATAGAGAGAGACACCCTTTCATTGCGCGATTTCGCGTCCGTGCATGAGCGCAATGAAAGGGTGTCTCTCTCTATGTCGGTCTGTCCTCCATTGATCCGGCGTTATTCCTCTTCGATGCGTGCGACTCGCTCGAAAAATGGCAGAGCGATGGAACGTTCTTGCTTTTCCGTGCGTCTCTGAAACAATGCTACCGTCAAGTCGTAGTTGCAGCCTGATCGCAACCAAACTGATCTGAGACCCGGAAATCAAGATGACAAATGACACAGCCATAGCCAGCCCGACCGCCGCCGGCTCCATCGAGGTCCGGGATCTGACCTTCGCCTACGGACGCGATCCTGTGCTGAAGGACGTCACGTTCAAGCTGGACAAGTGCGCCATCGGCCTGCTCGGACCCAACGGATCGGGTAAGACCACTCTGCTGCGCGCCCTGCTTGGACACTTGAAGGGAGCGTCCGGAAATATCGACGTTCTCGGCTGCGACATGACTGTAAAACCGCACGCGGCCCGCAAGCGCATCGGCTGGATGCCGGAGCGCGGCGGTATCCTGCCCGATATGAGCGGCGTGGGCATGGTGGCCTATCTGGGCGAACTGTCGGGCATGCCGACGACCGATGCCCTGCAGCGCTCCCACGAAGTTCTCAACTACGTCGGTCTAGCCGATGAGCGTTATCGCAAGGCCGACACCTACAGCCAGGGTATGCGTCAGCGCCTGAAGCTGGCCCAGGCGCTGGTTCACGACCCCGACTGGCTCTTTCTGGACGAGCCCACCAGCGGTCTCGATCCCAGCGGCCGCGTAAGTCTGCTGGAGCTGGTGCGTGACCTGGCCCGGGCCAAGGGATTCGGCGTAATCCTCTCGACCCATCTGCTGGCCGACGTTCGCGAAGTCTGCGAGGAGATTCTGGTTCTACGCAAGGGCGTCCTGCTGGACCATGGGCGTGTGGAAATCGATACCAACGGAGAGCACGAGGTCTTCATAGTGGAAGGCTTCGGCGACGAGACGGCTTTTGCCGACCAGCTCGCGGCGGCCGGTATCCCCGCCGAGCGACAGGAACGTCTATGGGAGATCGCGGTGCCGCGCGATGTCGGCGCCCACAGGATTCTGGAGGCCGCGGCGGCCACCGACTATGCCTTGCGACGACTCGAGGCAAAAACAGAAACCCTCGAAGACCTGTTCTTCCGCCTGGTGGACGACCGTTCCGTCACACCCGATGAAGGAGGGGAGTGACATGCCAGTCTACGAACGCGGTTATCGTCACTGGGAGAATTCTGGCAAGAAGGCTGCGCCCGCCTGGTGGGCCATTGCCCGTCGCGGCATCGCCGAACCCATAAAGAGCCGACGTTTGCTCTTCCTGCTGGTGATTGCCTGGGTGCCCGCCATCGTCAAGGGCGGCATCCTCTACTTCACCTTCAAGATGGGGGAGTTGAGCCGTCTGTTGGGCGGGGACTGGACCGACGTCACATCGGCGGGCTTTCACGCTTTCCTCATGTGGCAGGCGCCCTTCGTATTGATCATCCTGGCGATCATCGGTGCCAATCTGATCACCAAGGATCGCGAGGATAACGGCCTGGCCCTCTACTTCTCGCGTCCGCTCGGATTGAAGGACTACGTGGCGGGCAAGGGCGCGATCATTATGACCTACTACTTCGCGGTGACGCTCTTTCCCCTCTACGCTCTGTGCATCTTCGGCTATCTGGTGACCAACGGCGCCACGGGCATGGAGATGCTCATCGAGATCCCGCTGCGGGGGACCCTCTATTGCATGCTCGCTGGAACCTCATACGCATTGGTGTTGCTGGCCATCTCGTCCCTGTCCACCCGCACGGCCTTCTCGGTCATGTGGTGGGTGCTGCTGGTGGCGGGAACCGACGCCTTGGCCGAGATCATCGCGCTCTTTGACGCGCGACTGGCCATCATGAGTTTTCCGGGCCAGTTCCTCAACGGCGGAACGCTGATCTTCGGCGCCGATCCCAACCTGGAGGGTGTGGCGCCCGCGGTGAGTCTGGGCATGGTCATTCTCTACGGTGCAGCCGGCTGGCTGATCCTGCGGCGTCGGATAAGACCTGTGGAGGTGGTGTCGTGAGCGGTTTCGCCATTGACCAGAACGCTCCCATGATTCACGCGGAACGGGTCAGCAAGTGGTTCGGCGAGGTCATCGCCGTCAACGACTGCACCCTGTCGCTGGGGCCGGGCGTCACGGGCCTGTTGGGTCTCAACGGCGCCGGCAAGACGACTCTGTTCAAGCTTATGTCGGGGCTGATCGTACCCAGTCAGGGGGAGGTGCGGGTCCGCGGCAACCGCTTGCGCCGCGATGTCGGCCTGTTCCGTCGCGTGGGCTTCTGTCCCGAAAGCGATGCCCTCTTCGACTGGCTGACCGGTCGTGAGTTCCTCTCGCTGATGATCCGTCTGATGGGCCACGATGCGGCCGAAGTCACACGTCGCACCGAGAGCGCCCTCGACTTGGTCCATTTGAACGATGCCGCCGATAAACGCATCGGCGCCTACTCCAAGGGCATGCGCCAGAAGATCAAGATGGCCCAGGCCCTGGCTCACGACCCCGAGATCATTTTCCTCGACGAACCGCTGAACGGAATGGATCCGGTCTCTCGTCGCGAAATCGTATCTCTGGTCAAGCGGCTCGGCGGCGAAGGACGCTGTGTGGTCGTATCGAGTCATATCCTGCCGGAAATCGAGACCATGACCCGCTCGATCGCCCTGATCCACCACGGCAAGCTCATGGCCGAAGGCGACATCACCGAAATTCGCGATGCGATAGAGGATCGCCCGACTATCGTGGCCTTCACCAGCCCCGAGCCCAGGCGACTCGCTTCGTTCCTGGCCGCCCAGGAACTAGTGGTCGGTGTCGAAATGGACGAGTTCGGCCGGGTGGTGGTGCGTACCGACCATGCCGTCAGCTTCTATCGCGAACTGCCGGGCTGGCTGTTGACCGAGACCCTGCCCGTGGACGAGTTCCGCACCCTCGACGATAACCTCCAGGCCGTCTTCGACTACCTGGTGGGAGGCTGAGATGTCAACCGAGCACGCACCCGCCGTTCCTGCGAGCGAACAGGATCGTCCGCTGACGATTTGGTTCTCCGCATTCTGGATCGCCTATTTTTCGTTCAAGGAGATGCTGCGCCGCAAGCGCATCCTGTCGGTCGGCCTGCTCATGTTGTTGCCGGTGGTGCTGATCATCGCCTGGCGCATGCTCGACAAGGACGGCATCATTTCGCCCGAGCTGCTCTTGGCCAACCTCAGTGGCATGGTCTACATCCATTTCATGGTGGCCATCGTTTCACTGGCCTTCGGTTTGTCGGCCATCGGCGAGAGCGCGGACGAGGGAACCATCATCTACTACTGGACGCGTCCCCTCCGACGCGAGGCCATCTACATCGGTCGGCTCGTCGCCGCCCAGACCGTCTCGGCGGTGTTGGTTTCGGGCTCCCTGGTGGTGTGTTTCGTCGGTATGATCGTCGGGAATTTCGGCATTCTCTCTTGGGAGTTCCTCAAGCTGTACGTGAGCGCCTGCGTGGTTATCGTATGTGGCGCGTATGTCTATACGGCCATTTTCGCCTGTCTCGGCACATGGCTCAAAAAGCCCTTGTTGCCGGCCATTCTCTTCGCTTTCGGCTGGGAATCGATCGGCGGCAACGCGCCCTTGCGATTGCAGGAGTTGACGGTCGTCTTCCATCTTCGTAATCTGCTGCACAATTCGGCGCCCGATTCCCAGAGCATGCCGAACCTGCTTCAGGAAATAAAATCGATGTTGTTGAGTGAGGTCCCCCCGCCCTCCTGGCAATCGCTGCTGGTCCTCGCCCTGGTAATCGTCGTCAGCATTGTACTCGGATGTGCAATCCTGCGACGCAAGGAACTGTTCCGTTAAAGGCTCAGTCGGATTGACACTTCAAGTCGTTGATGATACCGTGCCGAACCGGGTTTCAATTATCCAGTTCTGCAAAGTTGTGTACAGGGTCCGTAGAGGGACGGACCGTGATACGGTCGCTTTCTGTGCTTGATAGCGCAGGAGGCAAACAGATGGAGGCATCATGCCCGTTTTTCGAAAGAAACTGGTTACCAGTTTGACGGTGATCTCGCTGCTCTTGGCGGCGAATCTCGCCGTCGGCAGTCCCCAGG
>DAOVZQ010000115.1 GCA_030635025.1 bacterium | reverse complement strand
CCTGGACGGCAGCGGCCTGGAACTGAAGGGTCCCTACCGCGCCCTGCTCATCCAGGGTGACGACGAGCTCGGCGCCCTCGTGGAAATCCACCGCCGACTCTACGACGCCGGCATCAACGTGGCCTCTTCCAGCGGTATCACCGATGGCCAAAAGGGATTCGGCTACGTCATCTATCTCCGTCCCGAGGACATAGACCGGGCAGTTATGTTGCTGGATGATTGACGATTGCCGGAGCTGCGGCTAGACGGGTTGCAGGACGTCTTTGGTCTCCGCGATGGGAGCGGTTTCGGACTGGGGCGGGTCGAACCTTTCCAGATTCTCCAGAAAGAGATCCACTAGACGCGGATCGAAATGGCGTCCTCTCTCCTCACTGATGATTTCCACGCACTTTTCCAGGGGCATGGCGGGCTTGTACACACGCTCGTGACGCAAGGCGTCGAACACGTCCACCAACCCCACGATGCGTCCGAAGATGTGGATGTCCTCCCCCGATAAACCTCGCGGATAACCGCTGCCGTCCCACTTTTCGTGATGCTCAAAGGCCACGATGGAGGCGGCCTGGAAGATGGGGCGGTTGGAGTTGCCGAGGACGGTGTGACCGATTTCGGTATGCGTCTGCATGACGGTCCGCTCCTCGGCCGTCAGACGGCCCGGCTTGTTGAGGATGGCGTCCGGAATGCCGATCTTGCCCACGTCGTGCAGGGGCGACGCCATGTGCAGGAGGCTCGCCTCGGTCTCGGGAAGTCCCGCGAGCTTGGCGAGCAGATAGGAATTGTGTCCCACACGCTTGACGTGGTGCGCCGTCTCCTGCGAACGACTTTCCACGACTTCACCCAGCGTATGGATCACTTCCTTCTGCGTATCGACGATCTCCCGATTGAGATGGATGTTATCGTAGGCGATGCGAACGTTCGAGGCATAGGTCCTCAAGAGATCGCTCTGCAGATCCGAAATCGCGCCGTCCTGACGCAGCAGGAGCAGGCCCTGGGTCCCGCCGCGGGATTCGAGATAACATGCGTAGCCATCCTCGAGCATCTGTTCGAAGCGGTCCGCCTTCACGCGCTGCAGAACCTCTCGGTCCAGATCATTGAGAGCGTCTCGGGTATTGCGGCCCGCGTCGCCTACATACAGTCCCGTGCCGATGACGATGTTGCATGACACTTCGTCGCACGTAGTCAACACGCCGCGAACACCCTCGGGGAACTCGATCGCGGTGGCCATAAGCAGGGCGGACATCTGCTCGAGGACTTCCGCGGCGAACTCGTCGGTGTTCTGGCAGAGGAACAGGCGACGCGATGCCTCGTTGACCATTTCCAGGCCCGATCGCTGACGCTCGATTGTGCGCAGGTCGCGATACGCCCTCAAGGCGGCCGTCACCGTGGTGTACAGCTTCTGGGACGTGAGCTCCGTCTTGGCCTTGTAGTCGTTGATGTCGTACGACGAGATGATGTCCTGCTCAGGGGCCTGACCCGGCTGGCCGGTCCGCAGGATGATACGGACGAAATGGTTGTCCAGGTCGCGCCGGATCTCGCGCACCGCCTGCAGGCCGGCGTCGTCGTGCTCCATGACGACATCGAGCAGCACAAGCGCCGTGTCGGGATGCTCGCGAAGCATCTCAACCGTCTCTTTGCCCGAATGGGCACTCAGAAATTCGAGTCCACGCCCTTCGAAGACGAAGCCGGACAGCACGAGGCGCGTAAGCGTGTGCACCTCGTCGTCGTCGTCCGCGATCAGGAGTTTCCAGGCGGCCAGCTGGACGCCGGGAGCCTCATCCTGAACGGACGTCTCCGGAGCGAAGATCTCGTCTTCGTCGGCAAAGAGGATGTCGTCATCGAGCCGCGTCATCGCTGCTCCCGTTCCGCAGAGGGAACTCTATGGTGAATGTTGTGCCCTCGCCGGGGCTGCTGGCGCAGGAGATGCTCCCGCCCAACGACTTGGTAATCGAGTTGTAGACCACATGCATACCCAGCCCGCTGCCACCCTGGCTGCGGCGGGTGGTGAAGAACGGGTCGAAGATCTGTCGTCGAATCTCACGCGTCATGCCCGCGCCGTTGTCGGCGTAGTGGAGAGTCACCATATCGCCTTTGCACATCGCCTCGATCTTGACCGTGCCCCCCACGGTTTCCCGGAAGCCATGGATGAGCGAGTTCATGACGAGGTTGGTGACAGTGTGGGAGATCGCGCCGGGATAGTTGTCGACCATGATGTCATCGGGACAGTCGATGGTGACGGTATGTCCGGTACGCTTGAGTTCCGGGCGCAGGCTGAGCAGGATCTCGTCCAGGTACTGCCGCAGGTTGAACAGTCGCCTGCCCTCGCCGGCCTGATCCACCGCCACGCCCTTGAAGCCCTGGATCAGCTGGGCCGCCTTGTCCAGATTGGATCTGATCATGCTCGTCGACTCGCCGCTCTCGCCCAGGAAAGTCTCGAAGTCCGAGCGGCGCAGTTTCCCCGAATCGTAGAGCCCGCGGAAATGCTTGATACGGTCCTCGAGATGGGATGCGGCTGTCACGCCGATCCCCACCGGGGTGTTGATTTCATGCGCCACGCCCGCAACCAGGCTGCCCAGAGCCGCCATCTTCTCCGACTGGAGCAGCTGTTCCTGCTGATCGCTGATCATCTCCAGGTTAAGCTTGTGCTCGGTGATGTCGTGGGCGATGCCCTCCACCGAAGCGACGACGCCCCGTTCATCGATCACGGGCACCTGCATCACATCCAGCACCCTCAAATTGCCATCGGCGTGACGGAACTCGATCTCGAAGGCCGGTTGCTTCTGGCCCTCGAGACTCAAACGAGTGGTCTCCCTCACCTCGGAACACGAAGACGCGATGGATTCGAACAACAGCGTGTGGTCGTCGAATTCTTCAACCTCACGACCCAGAACGTCCTTCACCGAGGGGCTGAGATAGGAGAAGCTGCCGTTGGACGAGAGAGAGTAGAAGATGTATTTCTCGCGCAGGCTCTCGATGAGTACCCGATACTTTTCCCGACTGCCGTGTAGCTCGTGCGTGCGCTCATCCACCCTGCGTTCCAGGGATTGGTTAAGGCTGTTGATCTGTTCCTCGGCTTCTTTGCGCGCGGTGATGTCGCGTACCAGGGCGCACAGGTATTCGGCGCCTTCAAAAGCCAAATGGCTGAAGGTGATTTCCACGGGGAAGTGCGTGCCGTCCTTCTTGACGTGCTCCCCTTCCTTGCGCTGGACTCTGCCGTCGCGGATAACCCGCCATCTGTCTTCCCAGGTCTCCGACGTGTATTCATCGGTCAGATTGAAGACACCCAGATGGAGCAGTTCATCCCGCTCGTAGCCATAGTCCCTGCAGGCCGTCTCGTTCACGTCGAAGAACGACCCATCCTGACCAATCCAGAAAATCGAGTCGTAGGACTGATTGAGGGAAAACTGCTTCAAGCGTAGATCCGCCTGGCGGGTCATGTCTTCGGTGACATCCTGGTAGACTAGGACCACCTCGCCGCTGGGCAGCTTGTAGACGTAGGCCTCGCGCCAGCTCTCGCCCCAATCGTTACGGTAGAGAAAAGCCTCCACACGCTCGGGCTCGCCGGTCTTCTTGACCCGCTGCATCGTTTCGAGCAGACCACTCGACTCCAGGCCGGGAAAAACCTCGCAGGCGTCGCACAAAAGAGACCGTGACTTATCCAGACCGTCGATGCGTGCGCCGGCCATGTTCAGGTCCGTACAACGGAATTCGGTATCGCCTTCGGTCTCGAAAACGGCCACGCCGGCGCTCATGTTGTTGAAGAGCTCGCGGTGGCGGAACTCACTGTCCCGCATGGCCTGCTCGGCACGGATGCGATCCGTAATGTCGGTCACGAAACCTTCGGCCGCTATGACTTCACCATTATCGTCGTAAACACCCTGGCCCTTTTCCCAGACCCATTTCTCTTCGCCCAGCTTGGTGATGATCCGATATTCGACCTCGTAGGCGTGCTTGTTGCGCAACGCCTCCTCCATGGTCTCCCAGACCATCTTCTGATCGTCGATGTGGACCACGTCGATGTGCCGCACGTTCTTGTCGTTGATCAGGTCTTCGGGCCGCCACCCCGTCAGTGCAGTGCAGCCACTGCTGACAAACTCCACCGCCCAATCGTTGGCCGCGGAGATCCGGAACGCCATGCCCGGCAAGCTGCTCATCAGGGTCTGGAGCCTGCGCCGCTCCTCGCCGAGTTCCACCTCCCGCTCCTGCCGCTCGCAACGCTCCATCAGGTGCGCCACATGTTCGGCGATGGCGCCGGCGAAAGAGGATTCCTCCGAAGACCAGGTACGAGGCGGTCCGATGTGTTCGAAACAGACGACGCCGACCATACGGCCCGACATATGGATCGAGACGTCCAGCATCGACGTGATGCCCAGGGGCTGCAGATAGCCCGCCGTAAATTCGTGCGTGCGCGAGTCGGTCATGGCTGCATGGGCATCGATCACGTGAGACTTGCGGATGGCTTCGAAGTAGATCGGATACTGGTCCGCCTTGAGCACAACTCCGTTCGAAAACCGGTCTGGAGTGCGTTCGAACAGACTCTCGCACGTCATGGACGACGCCTCTTCATCGAGCAGCCAAATACTCACCCGCTCCGTTTCCAGGGCGTGAGAGCTGGCCGAGCAGATCGCATTCAGGGCCTGTCGGCGGTCCCCGGCAACCGAGTCGGATTCACCCACCAGCTTCGCGAAGGCTTCCTTGTGCCGCTGGAGTCGCATAACCCTCTCACGGCGATCATCCTCGGCCTCGCGTCTCTTGCTGATGTCGCGGGCGAAGACACAGACGAATTCATCATCGCCGACATCGCACAGGCTCGCCGAAACTTCGACGGGGAAGAACCGGCCATCGCGGGTGCGGTGACGTCCCTCGAGCAGCAGGGAGCCTTTCTCGCGAAGTTGTGACCGCACGTCGTCGAGTGCTTCCGCGGGGAACTCCACATCGATATCCGCAACCTGCATCCCGATCAGTTCCCGGCGGTAATACCCCAGGGAACGACAGGCGGCGTCGTTGACTTCCAGCAGCCGGAAATCCGTATCCATGATGAACACGGCGTCATGGGCCTTGTCGATGGACATGCGATACAGATCGAGGGTGTTGGTGAGCATCTGCTCGTCGGTCACGTCGACCTGCATGCCCTTGACCGTCACGGGGACACCGTTATCGTCGCAAACGATTATGGCCCGTTCGGAGATGCGTCGTTCAATCCCGTCCGGACGCTCGATCCGATAATAGCTGACATGTGCGTCGCACTCGACGCAGCTATCGAATAGACCGGACAGTTCAGCGCTGTCTTCGGGGTGGATTGCATTCCACAACAAGCTCGGCTCGGTCAACAGGTCTTCATAGGAACGACCGTAAACACAGGCGGCGGCCGGAGAAAGTCCGATCAATCGATGCTCGACGAGATCGATCGCCCAGACGATCTCGTGCTCGGGCATGCCCAACTCGGAGACGTCGAGGGCGTCGTGAAGCATGAGCGCGCGCTTGACGCCTGCGGGATCCATTCCGCGTACGGACGTGAACCACGCGACGGCATCTGACGGCAAGCCGTCGAGGCCACGTGTTTCGCGTGTCAACATGTCCGTACCCTTAGCCAATCGCACGATCCTCCGTGGCCGATGGTTGAATAGGCCCGATGTGTATCGACCAGAAGATCGGCAGCAAAACAGGGGAACTTGACTGATTATTTATAGAGAAAGCGCCGGCGGGGAGCCGGCGCCCTGGTGAATCGCGAGAGATCGTCTACCGTTTGGCTATCTTATCCAGGAATATCTTGTTGGGCACGGCCACCGTTTCGTTGTCGCGTTCAATCAGCGTCTGCAGGGAGGTGACGCCCACCAAAATGCCTTTTTCTCCCGCCACTTCCACGGAGTCTCCGACCCGGAACAGCTTACGCACATAGTAGCCCGCCACGATGTTGCGCGTGATGTCCCGGGTCCCCAGCCCGAAGGTCAGGGCCAACGCGATCGCCATACCGCTCAACAGCACCAATACAACAGACTTGACCAGTTGAGTGTCGATACGCAGCTGTGAAACCGCCATGACGGCCACGACGAAAAAGATCAAGGCTGAGGCGGCGCGGCCGAGGGTCGGCGCGAATTCGACACCCGATTCCGACGCCGCGCGAGTGATGGCGTCACCGACAAAGCGTGAAATGACCATACCGATCATCAGCACCAGCACCGACGCGATCACGTTGGGCATGTAGGCGAAGAAGGCGGTGATGGCGTCCGAAATAGCCGTCAATCCAACTGCCTGGGCCGCGCTCTGCGTGAACAGCAGCACCAGCATCCAGTAGACCATCCGAGCCAGGACCTGACCCGGCGGCTGCCGCAGACCCAGGCGACCGAGGATGTCTTTCAATCCTACACGCTCGAGCAGGTCGTCGATGTGGAGCTTGTCGAATGTGGTGCTGATGGCCTTTTCGGCGATCTTGGCCAACAGAATGCCCAACAACACCACCACCAGGCCGGTGAAGGCGCGCGGCACGAACTCGGCGATCGCACTCACCAGATTGCCGAGTACGTCCGAGGCTGCGGTCTTGAAGGAAAATCCGGTCTCCATCAGTCACTCCCGTCTTTGGGTGGCTCAGAAGGGTGGAAGGCGTCTAGGGCCGCCGATAGGTAATCGAGCAAGGTCCGCAAAAACATCCTCATCGAGAAGTCCGTGGCCTCGGCCGCGAACATGCGCCTCTGGATGCTGTTGCGGATACGATCTCCGAAACCGACTGTCGGCGTCTCGCGCAGGGCGGCCAGCTCTGCGATGGCTTCGCCGGTGTCGATTTCGTCGTTCCGGTCCGGATGTTTCAGGTCGTCATTCACGTTTCACTTCGTTCTTTCCGAATCGATTCAGCGCCGGTCGCCGTACAGACCTCGAAAGTCTTCCCGCGCCCGTTTGATACGCATCTTGACCGCGGACAGACCAATGCCGAGGTCGTCCGCGATCTCCTGGTAAGAATAGCCGTCCAGGTCCCGCATGATCAGGGGGATGCGCAGTGTGTCCGGCAAGGCGTCCAGGACCTCACGAATCCTCTCGCGGTCGTCGTGTCGCTCCGAATCCCGCTCCGGCTGGATGTCCGTATGGAGCCTGGTCTCGCCGGACAGGGCGGGATCCTCCACGTCCAGGAAGGTCTTGCCACGGACCTTGCGCAGGTGATTCAGGCAATGGTTGACCTTGATCCTTTGCACCCAGGACCCGAACTTCGCGTGTCCCTGAAACCGTTTGAGCGCAAAAAACGCCTTAACGAAGACCTCCTGGGCCAGATCATGGGCGTCGTCGGCGGAACCGCTTATATAGCGGCAATTGGCCAGAACCCGCCCCTGGTGGCGGACTACGAGTTCATCGAAAGCGCGCGTATCGCCATCGACCGCCTTTTGGGCGTTAAGGACGAGATCT
>DAOVZQ010000404.1 GCA_030635025.1 bacterium | reverse complement strand
TCGTCCGGATCGTTGATGACCTTGGCGAACCACTCCACCGGCGCCGTCTCGTCCAGTTGACTCATGCTGAACATGATCATCGATTTGAACTCGGCGTCGTCTGACTTGTCGTACAGGTCGATGAAGACCTCGGCCAAACCGTCAGCATCGCTGCGGGACAGGGCGAAGATGGCTTGGGTTCGTGTTTCGGAGCCGACGTCCTTGTCGCGGACGACCTCCAGGAGCAGATCGGTTGCGCGATGATCACCGCTTTCGCCGATGGCCATCAGGGCGGCCTGTTTGACATCTTCATCATCGGTCTGGCGATAGGCCTTGACCACGGCGTCGAAGGCCGCGTCCGACCCGATACGCGCCAGCCAGAACAGGGACTGCACCACCATCTCCGGATCCGTCTCCTTGGTCACGACCTCGAGCAGGATCTGCTCGGCCTCGTCGTCGTCGACCTGGGCCAGGACCATCAGGGCGTGACGCTTGAGCTCCGGATCCTTGCCCTTGCCGGAGAGGATTTTCTTGAGGATGGGCAGAGCCTTGTCGGAATCCATCATCATCAGGGCGTTCAGCGCGGCTATACGCGTTTCGTGCTCCTGGTTGTCCTGCCCGTAGGCCTGCATCAGGACGCGCTGTCTGGCGTTCGGATTACCCAGCCGCGCCAACTTGCCGTCGATGCGCGCGGCCAAGGCCCTGGCATCAGGCATGATCGGCGCTTCGGGGAAACGGATCATCTCCTGGGCCAGCAGCTTTCCGGCTTGCTGCAGATGGCTGCGCTCCTGCAGTTTGTAGTGGGCGAAGGCGCGCCAGTAGAGAGCGTCGGCCGCCAAATCCGACGAACCTTCCCGCTCGTAGACGTCGCGGTACAACTCGATCGCCTCCTTGTACTCGGCCTCGTTGAGGGCCTGGCGGGCCTTTTCGTAGGTCTCGTCGGCCGGGGCGGCGATCACCCGGACGGCTCCGGCCACCAGCAGAACCGCCAGCAGTCCCACCACCATCAGCCAGATACGGTCACTCCAGTTACGCGTCTCCATGAGATCCTCCTTCGCTTTCAACGTTATCAAAGGCTCAAGCGCGCGGGGCCCGGTGAGGCGACCGTACGCAATCGTTCCAGGGTGGCCCTGTGCTCCAGACCGGCGGTGATCCAGGTACGGTCCTCTTCACGGACCGGCCCCTGAAGTCGCGCGATCTGCGCCAGGGTGTATTCCAGATCGGCGAGCAGATCCCTCAGCTGCGGGTCGTCGCCGATACGTGAATCGAGCAGAATGCGGGTGTCTATGAGCAGTCCCACGGCCCAGCGGGAAACGGGTTCGTCGGAGGCGGCCGGGCCTTCCGCTCCGGCCGGGATGCCGGCCCTGAATCCGGTGAGCAGGGTCTCGGCCCTGTCCAGCACGTCGACGGTCAGGTAGTTAAGAGCCGGATCGTCCAGCCAGGTCTCGGTTGCCTCGGGAGTCTGATCGACGACGACGGGCGCTTTGTCCGTCGGCAGGCGTCCCAGGCCGATGCCCAGGATCAGGAGAGCCGCTGCGGCGGTCGGCCACCAGAGCCGGCTCTGTCGAAAACGGCCCCAAGGACCCCGTATGATCTTGCCGCCGCGGCTGTCGGCGCGAGCGGCGTCGATACGCTCCCACATCCGGTCGCGCGGCGTCTCGGGAGGACGGCGTAATCCCACAACGGCGGTATCGATCAGATCGTCCAGCTCTTCTTTTTTCATACCTCGGACTCCAGGTTCGGCCCGGCCGTCAGGCCGGACAACAGGTCCCTCAACTGGGCGCGGGCCCGCGAAAGGCGAGCCTTGGCCGTGCCCACCTGCGTGCCCAGTGCGTGGGCGATTTCCTGGTGGGTGTAGCCTTCCATCTCGTGCATGACGAAGACCAGGCGATGATGCTCGGGCAAGGCGTCCACGGCCCGGTCCAGCACACGTCGCAGATCGATATCGGCCGCGGGAACGCCTCCGCCCAGGACAGCCGCGTCGGCCACCAAGGTCTCGCGATCGCGTACACGCTTCGATTTACGCAGGCCATTGAGCACCACCGAGACGGCGACCGACCGCAGCCAGGCCCCGAAAGGGGCGTCGCCGCGCCAGTCGTCCAGCCGGTCGAA
The DNA here is from genome assembly GCA_030635025.1 of bacterium. Classification (GTDB taxonomy): domain Bacteria; phylum Krumholzibacteriota; class Krumholzibacteriia; order LZORAL124-64-63; family LZORAL124-64-63; genus JAHIYU01. Next base: position 1,256 of record DAOVZQ010000404.1, on the reverse strand, counting down.
TGCTCTGAGAAAGGTGTCCTGGGTCATTTCCTCGGCCATCGCTTCATCTCCGCACATGCGGTACGCCAGTCTGAATACGGTGTCGACGTGGAGGTCGTACAGGGCCCGCTCGGCGGCGGCGTCCCCGTTCTTGATCCTGTCGATCAGCTGGCGGTCTTCCACAAGAGTCTCCAAGGGGGTCCGGCGGATCGATCTGGTCCGCAACTACGGCTCACATACATATAGACAGGAAAAAGGGGGGGTATGGTTGCAACGGAAACGAAAAAAGATCAGAAAACGCGGCGGCTGATGAAGACCCAGTCGCCGGCGCGCACCTGCACGGCCGGGATGAGTTGCTCGCCGAGGGAGCGGCCGTGGGCGTCGACGAGGTCCACGCGCAGATCGTAGGCGCCGGGCGGGAGACTGAGGCGGGCCATGGCGATGCCATGCGGCAGGGTGAGCCAGCCGCGGGTGTCGGCCCGTTCCGTGGCGGCGCCAAGGAGATTGGCCAGGAAGCCGGCCACCTTGCTCTTGTCGTCGACGGTTTTCTTGGCCACGAACTTGGCCAGCCCCCTGGCGAGGGTCTTAAGCATGATCTTGTCGTAGTCGGCCGAGAACTGGCGCGAGGCGCGGCCGGCCACATCCTCGACCAGCACGGTGCGGGTTTGGCCGCCGACCGACCCGCTGCTCACCCGCGCGCCACTGACCACCGGCGGATCGTCGACCAGTTTGGGCATGGCAATGCGCAACCAGTACGAGATCTCGCGTGTGCGGCCGCCCCAGCCGCTATGGTAGCGATGGTTCAGGGCGAGAGACCAGGCACCGTAATCATCGTCAAAATCATCCTTCTTGAAGATGGGCAGATCCAGCTCGGCGGATATGCGGCTGGGTGCGTAGCCCAACTCCAGGAAGACCACGACTTCGCCGACATCGGCGTTTGGCGCGGCGTCGATTGGGATCAGGCCGGGCCTCTGGTCGCGAAGCTCGTCCAATTCGGAATCGAATCCGAGACGGCGCCCTGTCCGCAGCAGGTCCTCCCCCAACCAGGGAGGCGATTCGACAGCCAAGGCGCCCTGGGCGTCGGCATAGGCCTGCGCTGCATGCCGATAGGCGATGAAGGCCTCGTTGGTCTCCCCGCCCCATTCGTGGATCATGCCGCGCAGGTAGTGCAGGAAGGCGTTGTTGTCCAGGACCTCGTCCTGCTCGCCATCTTCGCGGGCGGACGCGGCGATGTCGGCCCATTCACGCAACTGGATCTCGGCCTTGCGGGCCTCCAC
>DAOVZQ010000297.1 GCA_030635025.1 bacterium | reverse complement strand
TTTTTGCTGGCCTGCGCTTCTTCTTCTTGCTGTCTCGCGGACTTTTCTTGCCCATCTTCTTGCTCGCTTTCGCTGATTTCGGTTCGCTGCCCGGCGTTACTTGTCGCCGGCGGGGGCCGGAGCGGCCTGGGGAATCGCATGAGCCTTGTTGGCTGCCGCGCTGGCCGCAGCCCGGCGCTTGGCCTTGTTAGCCTCGTTGCGTTCCTTCCACTCCTCGTCCACGACCACGAGGTGCCTCAGCACCTTGTGATCCAGGCGGAATTCCTTGTCCATCTTGTCGATGGCCGATCCCTCGGACCGAAAGCGAAGGTGCATGTAATTGCCACGGGTCTCGTGCTGGATCTCGAAAGCCAGCTGACGGACACCCCAATGGTTGCGCTCGGCGATCTCGCCACCGGTCTCCTGCACCATGGTCTCGATGGACTGCACGCGAGCCTCCATCTCCGACTCGGGCTCATCGGCATGCAATACAAAGACGATTTCGTACTTCTTCAATGGGTTCACCTCCCCTCGGACAGAACGACCCGAACTCTTACCGGACTCCACGGAGCCCGATTGTTCCGGGTAGGGATGATAGGGACGCGCGGCCCGGGGCCGCCCGTCTTCGTCCGGTGATGGGACTTCCAGCCCCGACCAGACGGTTAATTGCCACCCTGTAGGCGGCAACCGACTGAAAATGATAAGCGCAGACGGGACAAAAATCAACTATTCCTCATCGGGCGCCTGCGGCTTGCGGTTGAAACGACTTGCTGCGGCCTCGATTCCGTCAGCCAGTTCGCAATCCAGGACATCGCAGCCGTAAGCCACCAGATCCTGGGTCAGGGGCCACTCCGAAGCGCTGAACTCGCCCAGCACGTAATCGGCCCAGTCTTCGGGCGGCACACTCCCCTCGCCCCCGGCTACGCCCAACCTGAGCCGGGGAAAGTCCTCCGTCTCCAGCGCAGCCACAAGCGAGTCCAGGCCGCGGTGTCCGCCACTCCCTCCACGTGCGCGAAGCCGAGCGGCTCCGAGGGGCAGAGCGATATCGTCGCAAACAACCAGAGGAACCGATTCCACGACATCGTCGGTCTCCACGTCCTGTTCTCGCCGCCGCATCCAGCGCAGCAGCGATTCGCCACTGCGGTTCATGTAGAATAGGGGCTTGATCAGCACGACATCACGCCCTGCGATCCGTCCTGCTGCAGTCGCACACGTATCGACGACCGAACCAAAAACGAGGCCGTGCCGCTCAGCGAAGGCGTCCAGGACCCTGAAGCCCATGTTGTGTCTTGTGCGCGTATACTCCGGACCGGGATTACCCAGCCCCACCAGGATTCGCACGACGAACCTCCCTCGGATTCCGGAAACCGCACCCACGTGAAACGAGGCGGCCCATTAGGGCCGCCTCGTGGCAAAGCTGATCAACACCGGACGTGAAGCCCGAGTCAGTCCTCCTTGGGGGTATCCTCGGCGGAAGCATCGTCGCCTTCTTCGCCTTCGCCCTCTTCGCCCTCGACGCCTTCGCCCTCTTCGCCCTCTTCCTCGACCACTTCCTCTTCGAAGGTGTTGAGGTTCAGCTTGAGGATGACGTCCTCGACATCGGTAAGCATGGTGCCGACCTCGAGCGAGAGGTCCTCGACACAGATCTTGTCGCCAATTTCCAACTCGCTGAAGTCCACGTCGATGGTATCGGGTACTTCTCGAGGCAGACACTCGATGTCAATGGTGCGTCGCACCACGTCGAGTACGGCGTCGCCGCCGCGGACGTGACGGTTCTCCCCGTGAATATCCAGGGCCACTTCCATCTTCAACGGCTTGCCCAGCGGGATCGCGAACAGGTCGCAGTGGAAAATCTCGTCGGTGACCGGATGGGTCTGGATCTCACGCAGCACGGCCACGAAGGACTCGTCGGTCCCGTCCATGGTCATGTTGAACAGGGGGTTCGAGCCGCTGAACGCGGACATGATCCGACTGAATTCGAAGGTGTCGAGCTCCACGTTGAGACTCTGCTCGCGCTTGTCACCGTAAACGACGGCCGGCGTACGTCCGACGGCGCGTGTCCGGCGGTTCTCGTTCTTACCCGTGGTGGACCGCGGATACACGGTCATCTTGATCAGGCCCATGGCAAATGCCTCCGGCAATGTGTTCGAACACGCTTTCCAGGCGGGCGTTAGCATCGCCCGCGACGCCGAATCGGCTCCGGTCAGCGGAGAATTCCTCGTATTCCCGACTCTAACGAGTCTACAGGACCGCTCAATTAAGCAGTTTGGCTGGGATTTGTCAAGAAACTGTCGATAAACTAGGAGGATTCAGAGCTGCTGGGCAAGAACAGCTTGCTGACCGTCTCTTCCAGATGGATGCGACGGATCGCATCGGCCAGAAGCCCCGACATGTCCATGACCTTGACCTTGGAGCATTCCTGGAAGCGGTTGAACGGTATCGTATTGCTGACCACGATCTCGCTGATCGGCGATGAATCCAACCGTGCCAAGGCCTGGCCCGACAAGAGCGGGTGCGTACAACAAACGGACACATTATTGGCGCCGGCCTCGAAACAGGCGTGCCCGGCCTGGGTGATGGTCCCGGCGGTGTCGATCATATCGTCGAAGATCACAACGTCCTTGCCCGTCACATCGCCGATGAAGTTCATGACCTCGGCCTCGTTCTCGCGAGGGCGTCGCTTGTCGATGATGGACAAGGGTGCGCCCAGGCGCTTGGCGAAAGCGCGCGCCATCTTGATGCTACCCACGTCCGGCGCGACGACCGCCATGTTCTCTCTCGGAGTGTTCCGGAAATGCTTCAACAGCACCGGCGCCGAGTAGAGGTGATCCAGGGGGATATCGAAGAACCCCTGGATCTGTGGCGCATGCAGATCGATGGTCAGGACCCGGTTGGCGCCCGCGGTTGTGATCAGGTTGGCCATCAGGCGTGCGCCGATAGGTACGCGCGGCTGATCCTTGCGGTCCTGGCGAGCGTATCCGAAGTAAGGGATCACTGCGGTAACGCGACGGCAGGATGCCCGGCGAACCGCGTCCAGCATGAGCAGGAGTTCCAGGATATTCGCGGCAGGCGGGAACGTGGGCTGGATCACGAAAACGTCAGTGCCGCGGATGTTCTCGAGGATCTTGATGTTGATTTCGCCGTCGGAGAAGCGGCTGCATTCGACTTTGAGCAGGGGTTGCCCTAGGTGCTCGGCGATCTTTTCACTCATTTCCCGATGTGCGTTGCCTGTGATCAGGACCAGATCATTCACCATCGTCAGGATCCTCCGGCCGGAAGGAGGGCTCGTTGTGACCAACCTGAGAGGCGTAATCTAGGACATGAGGCCGGTGGGGTAAACACGAAACATGAGATATCGAGAAGTTGGCTGGGGCGGCAGGATTCGAACCCGCGAATGCAAGGACCAAAACCTTGTGTCTTACCACTTGACGACGCCCCAGCAAACTGGATCCCTATTGGTTCTCCTCGAAGGCCGAGTCGCCTGCCGAGTCGCCTGCCGTGTCGCTGGACATGACGGGCGTCTCCCCCCGTTCTGCGCGTTGGAGTTCCTGTTTGTAGGCCGCGATGATCTGGTTTTCCATCCACTCGCGGGTCGACATGTTGATGGGATGCGCGATGTCCTGGAACGTCCCGTCCTTGCGGCGGCGATTAGGCATCGCAACAAACATTCCGCTCGCTCCCTCGATGATCTTCAGTCCTCGAACGACGAAGCAGTTATCAAGCGTAATACTCGCAAACCCGCGCAACTTGTCATCGTCCCTCAAGGTAATCCGGATCTCTGTGATTTCCAAAACAGCACCTCTCCGTGGTCGCTGGATGCACAGGATCAAGCTCGGGTCAATCGTCATCCTTGACGACCACTCCCACGGGGTGCGGTTTAACGACCCTGACGAACCAGTCGGGACGTGTAACCTCGCTCCGCGCTTTTTCCAGTCGGTCGTCGTCGCTGAAAACAGCGAACACGGCCGCTCCGCTGCCTGTCATCATGGCAACGGAGGCTAGTTCACGCAGCTCCGTAACCAAACGCTGCAAGACCGGGTAACCTGGTAAAACGACATCTTCCAATCGGTTGCCACCGAACCAGGAACCCCTTGGGAAACGGGCGATTAAAGCCTCTATATGACGGATGTTAACCGTGGGGCTCCGGGTTGTCAATCCCATATTCAAATGTTCATATACCGAAAAAGTTTGCAACGTGATGTCCGGCATGACGATGAGAAATTCGCCCCTTTTCAGAGCCGTCAAAGGTTTGAGGTCCGTTCCCCTCCCACGAGCGAGTTGTGTGCCGCCCCGGATGAAGAACGGAACATCGGACCCGAGTCGGGCTCCGAGGGCCTCCAAGTTTTCCGGGGGCAGTCGGGTACCCAGCAATGTGTTGCAGGC
>DAOVZQ010000190.1 GCA_030635025.1 bacterium | reverse complement strand
AGATAATATTTACTCGACCGATATGGCCGGCCGGTACTCGTACTGGAACGGGACTTCGCTTTCCGCGGGTTACGTGTCGGGTCTTGCAGGGCTGGTTCTTTCCGTAAACGGCGGCATGACGGCCATGGACAGACGAGCCCGTGAACCGGCCTCGTCGATCACATCTATGGCCTTGTCGGGCAGGGCCCGCCCCGTGATATAGCGGTTGGATAGCCAAACGGCGGCCCTGATCGCTTCGTCCTCGAACTTGACCCGATGATGAGCCTCGTATCGGTCACGCAGACCGAAGAGGATTTCGACGGTTTCGTCCTCCGACGGCTGATTCACGATAATGGTCTGGAAACGACGTTCCAGCGCGCCGTCCTTCTCGATGAACTTGCGGTATTCATCCATCGTAGTCGCGCCGATGCACTGGATCTCGCCTCGCGACAAGGCCGGCTTGAGCATGTTGGAGGCGTCGATGGCCCCTTCCGCGCCACCGGCGCCGACGATGGTGTGCAATTCGTCGATGAAGAGGATGATGTGTTCCGATTCGCGGATCTCGGCCATGATCTGCTTCAGGCGCTCTTCGAACTGGCCGCGGTATTTGGTACCGGCTACCACGCTTGCGAGATCCAGGGAGATAATGATCTTGTCCCGCAAGGTCACCGGGACCTGACCGTCGATGATACTGGACGCCAAGCCTTCGGCGATCGCCGTCTTGCCGACGCCCGGTTCGCCGATCAACACCGGGTTGTTCTTCTTGCGTCTGGAAAGGATCTGGATCACGCGCTCTATTTCGGGAAGGCGCCCGATGGTCGGGTCCAGCTTTCCATCCGCGGCCATCTGGGTGAGGTTGCGACCGAACTGGTCCAGAACTGGCGTCTCCTGCTTCTTGGCGTCGGGGGTCTTGTCCCGGGTGCGCTCCGTATTCCCCAGCATCTTGAGGATTTCACGCCGGACCCGTTCGTGACCGGCGCCCAGATCATTCAGCACGCGGGCGGCCACGCCCTCGCCCTCCTTGATCAGCGCCAGGAGCAGATGCTCGGTCCCCACATAGTTGTGGTTATGAACACGCGCCTCGTCGATGGAGATCTCGAGAACTCGTTTCGCCCGCGGCGTGAAGGGAATCTCGCCGATGGTGATGGTGCCGCTCTGGGTGCTGACGATCTCCTCGATGGACTGCTGGATCTGTGTAAAGTCGACGCCCAATCGCTGCAGGACCCGCGAGGCGATTCCTTCGCCTTCCCTGATGATGCCCAGCAGCAGATGTTCGGTGCCGATGTAATCATGCTGCATGCGTCCGGCCTCGTCTCGGGCCAGGAATAGAACCTTGCGCACTCGTTGCGTAAAGCGGTCGTTCATGCTGAAGCGCCTCCATTTGCGTTTCTTACGGCGGGAACCGACAGGGGCTGTCGCATCTAGCGGACAATATACGGCACGCCCGTTCCATCGACCACCGGTCGGGACAATCCTAGCAGACGGTGACGACAGCGCAACCTTCCGCTCTTGTCATTATCGTACATCGGCGGTCGGACTTGAGGATTGCCGGGAAATATTTACGTGGAAACGGAATTATCAACCGCTCGCAGCACACCGCTTTCGAGTCGCAGTATGCGATCGGCGCGATCGGCAAGGTCTCGGGAATGGGTCACCACGATCAGACCGCTGCTCATTTCACGGGATAGAGCGAAGAGGATGTCGGCGAGTTCGCGTCCCAGGGCGCGGTCCAGGTTGCCGGTCGGTTCATCGGCCATAACGACCGCGGGCTGGTTCATGAAGGCGCGCGCCACGGCCACGCGCTGCTCCTCTCCACCCGACAATTCGCCGGGTAGGTGCTTGATCCGGTCACCCAGCCCCATGTGTCCCAGCAGGTCCTTCGCGCGTTTTTCGTGGACTGACGTCACGCGGCCGGCCAGGCGCACCGGCAGCAGCACGTTCTCGAGGGCGGTAAAATCGGGGAGCAGGAAATGGAATTGGAAGACAAACCCAACGTTGTCGCGCCGCCACCGGCTCCAGTCGTCCGACTTGGCGCCGCCGAGCGATTGGCCGCGAAAGGCGATGTCGCCGGCACTGGGCGCATCAAGTCCGCTCAACAGGTTCAGGAGGGTGCTCTTGCCGGCGCCACTGGCGCCCATGATCGCCACGCGCTCCGTTTCGCCCAGAGAGAAATCGCAGTCATCCAGGACGACGAGATCACCGCCGGCCCGTTCGAAGACCTTGCACAATCCACGGCATTCCAGAAGGCTCGTCAAGGTCACACTCCTAGGTGTAGCGGATGATCTCCATGGGTCGCAGGCGAGCCGCCTCGGCACTGGGCAACAACGTGGCCATTAATGTGATGCCCATGGCAACCGCCGCCACGAGCAGGAAGTCGACCGTCTGGGCCACCACGGGTACGTGGTCTACGAAGTACACGTCGCCCGGCACCGATATGCCGACACGATCCAGGTACATGAAGCCCAGATAGCCGAACAGGCTGCCGAGCAGGGTGCCCATCGCGCCCACGAACAGTCCCTCCAGGACAAAGATCCCTTCCACCTGTCGCTTGCTGGCGCCCATGGACAACATGATGCCGATCTCGCGCCGTCGTTCACCCACCATCATGGTCAGGATGCCGACGATATTGAAGGCGGCGACCAGGATGACAAGACCGAGCAGCAGGAACATGAGAATCTTCTCGATGCTCACCCATTGGAAGAGATTGCGGTTGAGGTCGATCCAGTCGTTGCAGTGGAAGGCGAACGGCCCGAGGGCCGTTTCGATGGAATCGGCCACGTCGGGAGCCCTCATCATGTCGGCGACCTTGACGCCGATGCCCGTGGCGCCGCCGGTGTCATAGCCGAAAAAGTCGCGCGCCGCTTCGAGGGGCATGTAGACGAAACGCGCGTCGAAATCGTATAGACCCGTATCCAGAAAACCGGCCACCACGAAGCGACGGCTCTCGGCATTCAGGTCGTGCAGGTCGAGATCACCGGTCGGGGCCGTGATGGTCACCGTGTCGCCGAGTCCCGCATACAAAGAGGCCGCCAACTCGGCGCCGAGGACGATTCCCGGCACGCCCTCTCCCCCACGTAGAGCCGCAATGGCCTTTTCCGAAGGGTGCACGAGATGCGAAAGGGGCGTCACCGTCTCCTGGAGATCCGGATCCACGCCCCACACCACGCCGGCGCGATGCTGGGTCTGGATCGCCCGGCCCTGGGACGTTATGACGACTTCCTGACGGATGAACGGCGCCACTCCGGTAACTTCGGGCAACTGGCCGATCGTGTCGATGGTTTCACCGAGCCGGGTAAAGCCTTCGGGGCGACTGGTGACCACCGTCACCATGGGCATGTTTTCGATGAAGGTGCGGCGCAGTTCGGTATGCAGGCCGTTCATGATCGCCAGCGTCAGGTCGAGGACCATGACGCCCAGCATAATGCCCGTGACGGCGATCACGGTCACGCGACTGACAAGTCGCGAACCGCCCCGGCTGAGCAGGTATCGACGGGCGATGTAGGCGGCGAAACTCATGGGCTCTCCCCGGGGTCGCGGTTTCTAGTCTTCCGGCCGCATGGCCGGGAACAGGACCACGTCGCGAATGGAATGGCAGTCGGTCATCAGCATGACGATGCGGTCCAGCCCCACACCCAGCCCACCGGTGGGCGGCATGCCGGTCTCCAGGGCTTCCAGATAGTCCTCGTCGAGAACCTGGGCCTCTTCGTCGCCCTTGGCCTTGAGATCCATCTGGGCCTCGAAGCGCTTGCGTTGCTCAAAGGGGTCGTTGAGTTCGGAGAAGGCGTTGCAGATCTCGAAGCCGGCCACGAAGGCCTCGAAGCGTTCCACCAGGGCGGGATCATCGCGGTGTTCCTTGGCCAGGGGCGACAACTCCTTGGGGTGGTTCGTGACGAAGGTGGGCTGGATGAGATCCGGTTCCACGAGTTCGCTGAAGAGCTCGTCGAGAATCTTGTCGACGCCCATGGACGGTGACACGGAGATGCCGTGCTTCTCGGCTTCGGCCTTTGCGGCCTCGCGGCCGATCCCATTGAAATCAACGCCCGTCTTTTCGCGCAGACCGTCCAGGAAAGGCAGGCGGCGGAAACCATCGCTGAAATCGATGACGTGGTCGCCGTAGGTGATCTTCCCGTCCTCGCCGAAACGATCAACCAGGCGCAGCACCATACGCTCGAAGAGGTCCATGACCTGTTCGTAATCCCAGTAGGCGGCGTAGCACTCCATCATGGTGAACTCGGGATTGTGGGTGCGGTCCATACCCTCGTTGCGGAAGTCCTTGCAGAACTCGAAGACCTTTTCGAAGCCGCCCACGATCAGCCGCTTGAGATAGAGCTCGTCGGCGATGCGCATGTAGAGCGTCTGATCAAGGGCGTTGTGGTGGGTCTTGAAGGGCCGGGCCGTGGCGCCGCCGTAGAGGGGCTGCAGCACGGGCGTCTCCACTTCCAGGAATTCCTCGTCGATCAGGAAGCGGCGGACTTCCTCGAGGATCGCAGAGCGCTTGCGAAAACGCTCTCGCGTCTCGAGGTTCATGATCAGGTCGAGGTAACGCTTGCGGCTTTTAAGCTCCAGGCTCATGTCGTGGAATTTCTCGGGCAGGGGTCGCACGCTCTTGGCCAACAGCGTCCAGCCCGAAACCAGTACGGTCAGTTCCTCGGTCCGGGTGCGGAAAAGGGTGCCCTCGACGCCGATGATGTCGCCCACGTCCAGGTTCTTCTTGAAGAAGGCGAAGTCCTCTTCGCCTAAATCGTCGCGCTTGGCGTAGATCTGGATCTTGCCGGGGCCGTCGTAAAGGGGCAGGAAGATTGTCTTGCCGGCCTTGCGCTTGGCCATGATGCGCCCGGCTATGCGCACGACCGTCTCGCCGGCTGTCAGCTCCGCTTCCTGGGCGTGCAGCTCGGCGCTGGTGTGTGTGCGGTCGTAGTCGTGGGGATAGAGAGGCCCACGTTCGGCAAAGGCCTCCAGCTTGTTCAGGCGTTCCTGTACCAGTCGGTGCTGTTGCTTTTCGTTTTCGTTCCCGGTCACGGCCGGCTCCTTTGTGAAACTACTTTGATGCGGCTTTGCTCGTCTTGCGCAGATAGGCGTCGATGAAACCCTCCAGATCGCCGTCGAGCACGGCCATCGAGTTGCCCGTCTCGTGATCGGTGCGGTGATCCTTGACCTTGGTATACGGATGGAGCACGTAGGAGCGGATCTGGCTGCCCCAGGCGATCTCCATCTTGCTGTCCTCGATCTCCTTGCGCTTCTTGCGCTCTTCTTCGAGCAACTGCATGTACAGCTTCGCGCGAAGCATCTTCATGGCGCTTTCACGGTTGCGCAGCTGTGAGCGCTCACTCTGGCACTGGACCACAATGCCGGTGGGCTCATGGGTCAGGCGTACGGCGCTGTCGGTCTTGTTGACGTGTTGTCCGCCGGCTCCGCTGGCGCGATAGGTGTCCATGCGGATGTCGGCCTCGTTGATCTCGACTTCCACGTCGTCCTCGATCAAGGGAAAGACGAAGACCGAGGCGAACGAGGTGTGGCGGCGACTCTGGGCGTCGAAAGGTGAAATGCGTACCAGGCGATGAACGCCCGATTCGCTTTTCAGATAGCCGTAGCCGAAGTCGTGCTTGATCTCGATGATGGCGCTCTTGATGCCCGCTTCGTCTCCACCCTGCAGATCGAGCATGGAGTGGGTCATGCCGGAGCGTTCCAGGTAGCGCTTGTACATACGCAAGAGCATCTCGGCCCAGTCCTGCGATTCGGTGCCGCCGGCGCCGGGGTGGATTTCCAACAAGGCGCCGCGGGCGTCGTCGGGTCCGCTGAGCAGGAATTGCGAATCGAGCCGGTCGAGGCTGCGGACAAGGTCCACGATGCCTTCTGCCACCTCGGCCGCCGTCT
>DAOVZQ010000224.1 GCA_030635025.1 bacterium | reverse complement strand
CGCGCCATCGCATACGCCACCGAAGGCATCAAGCGCGTCGGTCTGGAGCCCAAGCTCAGCTCGATCCGCGGCGGCACCGACGGGTCTAACCTCTCGGCCCGCGGTCTGCCCACACCCAACATCTTCACGGGTGAGCAGAGCTTCCACAGCTACACCGAATGGGTTTGCGCCAAGGACATGGAATTTGCGACACAGACCATCCTGCAGACCATCACGGTCTGGGCGGAGAAGGAAGGCGCCTGACCCAGGACCTTTCGATCGATTGCGGAGCCCGGCGAAAGCCGGGCTCTTTTTTATGCAACCGATTCGGGGGGTGCCCGTATGATCTCATTGTGATATCATATCGACATCACACAACCGGGGCCGGGGCCCCGTAACGCGGAGGATGTGTCCATGCATAAGGAAAAAACGATCACTGTCGCTTCGGGCTGGCTGTTCCTGCCCCTATTGACTCTCCTGTTGGGTGGTATGATCTGGCTGTTCGTCAGCGCCATCGCCACCGAGACGGTCTGGAAGCTGATCGTCGCCATCGTGGGCATCGTCCTGGACATCATCCTGCTGGTGGGTTTCTTCGTTGTGAATCCCAACGAAGCCGCGGCCCTGCTCCTGTTCGGCGACTACAAGGGCTCCGTCAAACAGAACGGTTTTCACTGGGCCAATCCCTTCATGACCAAGCAGAAGATCTCCCTGCGGGCCCGCAACCTGAACGGCGAGAAGATCAAGGTCAACGACCTCACGGGTAATCCCATCGAAATCGCCGCTGTTGTCGTGTGGCGCGTGGTCGAGACGGCCGAGGCCCTCTTCGAGGTGGACGACTACGAGGAATACGTCGAGACCCAGAGCGAGGCCGCCGTCAGGCACATGGCCAGCGCCTATCCCTACGACGGGCCCGAGAACCAACTCACCCTGCGCGGCACCACGGATGAACTCAGCGAACGGCTGGAGAAAGAGCTGCAGGACCGGTTGAACAGGGCGGGCGTGGAAGTGATCGAGGCGCGTTTGAGCCACCTGGCCTACGCTCCGGAAATCGCCGGCGCCATGTTGCAGCGGCAGCAGGCCAGCGCCGTGGTGGCGGCCCGGCAGCTGATCGTGGCCGGCGCGGTGGGTATGGTGGAACTGGCGCTCGAGGAGCTGAACAAGAAAGGCATCGTCGAACTCGACGAAGAGAAGAAGGCCACCATGGTCTCGAACCTGCTGGTCGTGCTGTGCAGCGAACATTCGGCGCAGCCCGTCGTGAATACCGGCACCCTTTACCAGTAAGGATCGCCCATGACGCCCCTCTATGAATCACATCAGGTCGGATGGCTCGTCATCATGATGGCATCGATCATGATGATCTTCCTCGTGGTCGTCACGGTCATGTCGCCCGAATCGGATATGCCGATCTGGGTGTACCCGTTCATCCTGCTCAGCATGCTCCCCTTCTCCGTCATGAAAGTGAAGGTGACGCGGGAACACCTGCGCGTGACTTTCCTGCTGTCGTTGCCGCGCAAGACAATCAGGATCGATGATATCAAGGCCTGCGAGGCCTACCACGCCTCCGGCCTGCAGCGCTTCCAGGTGCAGGTCAAGCCGCTCCATGGGCGTTTCCAGCTGACCGGCACCGGTGGCATCGTCATCAACAGGGTGAAGGGATCTCCCGTCATCATCAGCGATCCGGAACCTGACAAGCTTGCAAAGGCCGTGGCCCGAGCCCTCGAAAAGAACGCCAAACACGGAAAGGTCTGACGCAATGCCGCCCCGGAAATCCTTCCCCCTGCGCATCAGCCCGGAGCTCTACGAAGAGTTGCGGCGCTGGGCCGAGCAGGAGTTCCGGAGCGTCAACGGACAGATCGAATTTATCCTGCGCGACTCCGTCCGAAAGCGAAAGCGGGAAGACGGAGACAAGGACGACACATAAAAAAGGGCGCCCCGACGGGGCGCCCTTCGATTGGTAACCGACCCTCCATCACTGGATCTCGAAATCAAACCCCTCCCCGGACTTGTCCGCGCCAATACAGAGCAGCGCCCCCAACGGCAGATAGAACTCGTCCATCCGCACGCGATAGGGCTCCAGGGAAGACGCCGTGGCTTCGGGAAGTCCGTCTCGCCAGGGCGCATGCAGCTCCCCCGTGGTGAGACGCGCCAGCTCGTTGTCGAGAGTCTCCAACCAGCCCGGAGCCGGATTGCTGGATGCGGCCGCTTCACGCTGGTTGGTGAGCCAGGCTTTGAAGTGGCCCCTCAACCGATCGAGACGTGGTTCCATCTCGCCACTGTCACGCATGCTGAAGGCAGGCCGCAATTCACGTCCCGTGCCGGCGTGATAGACGATCACATACAGATAGGAGTACTCGCCCAGGCCCATGCCGTGATCTAGCAGGGCGCTGTTGCGCGCGTCCAGGTAGGCGGCGACCGAATGTCCCAACCCCATCAAACTCCTGATGCCGGTGATCACGTTCCGCGGGCCAATCGATTTCTTTTCCTCCAGAAGACTCACAACGTCGATGAACCCGGCCAGTTCGGCCCCGGGCTCATGGATCGCCGTCTGGACGGCCAGGAATATTTCGAGGCGATCGGCGCCGAGCCGTCCATCGGACGGGGGCGCATATTCACGCAAAGCACCGTACTGTTGCGCCAGAGCTTCCTGGCTGTCGCCGACCGCGTCGAGAGCCGACACCACCTGCTTGCCGGACCGCCACACCAGCGTCCCGCCGATGATCGTGAGCACGATCAGAGCCAGGCAGCCGACCCCACAACCCATCAACCAGTTCCGCTTGCCCGCCATTACGACCTCCCCGACTTGACCAAAATCCGTACAAAACCTGAGGAACTGTCCATACTCGTCCAAAGCTGACGTTGTCAACGCGCAATCCAGAGATTATTTTGATCGCAACGATAAACCAACGCGACCGAGTCGTGTTCAGCGAAAACCCCGCCGCCGAACGACGCACCAGAAGGAGATAGAAATGACCGAGCCCATCAAGTTGGAAAGCGCAGACTTCCAGAGCCAGGTTCTCGAAAGCGACGTCCCCGTGCTCGTGGATTTCTGGGCTCCCTGGTGCGGTCCCTGCAAGATGCTCACACCGATCATGGAAGAGCTTGCGGTGGAATACGACGGCCGGGCCAAGGTCGTCAAGATCAACGTGGACGACAATCAGGATCTGGCCATGAAATTCAGCATCCGCAGCATCCCGACGGTGATGGTCTTCAAGGCTGGCGAGCCGGTGTCCTCGATGGTGGGTGCGCAACCCAAGGACTCCATCGCGAAAGCCCTGGACGCCGCGCTTTAATCCGTTCGACGACGATTACGAAGGAAGTTTCCATGGCCGGCTTAATCAGTAAGGTGAAAGACATGTTCAGCGGTGGGGACAAGCTGAACAACATCGTCATGATCGTGTTCGACAGCTGTCGCTGGGACGCGTACAAGGCGGCCAATACGCCCAACCTGGATCGGATCGCCGCGGCGGAACCCCGCTACAGCTATGCGAGCTGGACCAGCCCGAGCCACTACACCTTCCTAATGGGCATGGTCCCGCACGTGAGTCCCAAGGGCGTTTTCGCCAGCAACGTCTATCGTGACGAATTCGCTCTCTGGAGCCGGCGTCTGAACGTCGACGCCGTGGAGTTCGGCAAGTTCGTGCCCCAGCTCTCGCTGCCCTATTTCCTCAAGCAGCAGGGCTACTGGTGCGAGGGGTGGGTAAGCCTGCCGGTCCTCAATCCCTTGACCGGGCTGTCGCAGCACTTCGACAAGTACGAACTGGCGCCGAGTCACAACGACCTGAGTCGCATTTTTTCCGAGCTGACCTTCAGGGACGACAAGCCCTCGTTCTTCTTCATCAATACGGGCGAAACCCACTACCCGTATATACTGCCCGGCGAATCGGCCGACGACCTGCCCCACATCAGCGGCGTCCACGGTGTCTTCAAGCACCTGGACGATTTCCTCAAGAATCCGTCCGAGTTCATGGTGGACCGCAAGCAGGACGAGTTCTTTTCACCCGAGCAGTTCAAGGCCTTCTACGACAAGCAGATCGTCTGCGTGGAGCACCTGGACCGCGTGGTGGGCGACTTCATGGAACGCTGCCCCGCCAACACCTGGTTCATGATCATGTCCGATCACGGCGAGCTGTTCGGCGAGGACGGGTACTTCGGTCACGGCCCCATCTTCCACGAGAAGGTCTTCGAAGTGTTCTATCTGGAAGGCCCGCGGCCCTGAGTCGGCTCCGACGCCGAACTCAACTGCCGTCCTTCAGCGACAACGAGATCCGCTTGCGTTCCAGATCGACCTCCAGAACCCGCGCTTGAACCTGCTGCCCGACCTTCACGACCTCACCGGGATCCTTGATGAACCGGTCGGCCAGCTGGCTGATGTGCGCCAGCCCGTCCTGATGAACACCCACGTCGATGAAGGCGCCGAAGTTGGTGACGTTGGTCACGATGCCCGGCACACGCATGCCCGGCGCCAGGTCTTCCATGGTTTGGACGCCCTCGGCGAAGCTGAAGACCTCGAAGGTGCTGCGGGGATCGCGGCCGGGCTTGACCAGTTCCGCGAGGATATCGCGCAAGGTCGGCAAACCAACCGTATCGTCGACGTAGACGGCCGGGTCGATCCCATTGACGGCATCGGTATTGCCGATCAGCTCGGCCACGGCACAGCCGCTCTGCTTGGCCATGGCCTTCACGACGGCGTAGCTCTCGGGATGAACGGCGCTGGCGTCCAGGGGGTTGGGGCCGTCGTTGATCCGCAGGAAGGCCGCGGCCTGCTCGAAGGCCTTGGGGCCTAGACGGGCAACCTTCTTCAGGTCGCTGCGCTTCTTGAAGGCGCCGTTGTCGCTGCGCCAGGCCACGATGTTGTCGGCCAGCTGCGGACCGAGCCCCGACACGTAGGTCAGCAGCTCGCGGCTGGCCGTGTTCAGGTCCACGCCCACCGCGTTGACACAGCTGATCACGGTGTCGTCGAGGCTGCGCTTGAGCGCCTTCTGATCCACATCGTGCTGGTATTGGCCCACGCCTATGCTCTTGGCGTCGATCTTCACGAGCTCGCCCAGGGGATCCATCAGGCGACGGCCTATCGAGATCGCGCCCCTGACGGTCAGATCCAGGTCGGGAAATTCCCGTCGCGCCACTTCGCTCGCCGAGTAGATCGACGCGCCCGATTCGTTGACCATCACCACGACGATCGAATCCGGCAGGTCCAGACCACGAACGAAGGTTTCGGTCTCGCGACCAGCGGTGCCGTTACCTATAGCGATGGCCTCTACCTTGTACTTGTGCGCTAGAGAGACGACGATCTCCCCAGCCCGCGCCACCCGCTCGCCGCCGGTGTGGGGATAGATGGTGTCGTTGGCCAGCAGGTCGCCCTGGCGATCCAGAATCACAAGCTTGCAACCGGTGCGAAAACCGGG
>DAOVZQ010000382.1 GCA_030635025.1 bacterium | reverse complement strand
GGCACATTCCATTGACTGAAGCGTATCGACTAAACCAGCTATTGCGCAGCTAGGCGTTTACGAAGTATCTTGAATGAAATGACACGGATTGGGGGATCCGATGAGTTCCGCCGACACATTGATTGCCGCATTTGCCAATGAGGATCGCATGCTACGCGAGCTTGCGGACCTCTATCCCGTCACTTTCCGTGACGTTCCTCCCGAGAGCGGAAAGCTCAGCCTCAAACAAACCCTCGGCCATCTGGCCTTCTGGGACCGGTTCACCGTCGAGTTCTTCAATTCCCGCATTCAGGATCATCAGGTCGACACGCCGAGCCTCGGCGAGATCGAGGTCGGCAACAGCGAGGAACTGGCACGCATCTACGACATGCCCTACGAGCATGTACTAGATCTCTACGTCGGCGCCACGGCCGATCTGCAGTCCTTTCTGCAAGAGCACTGGACCGATCTGGACGAGACTGAGCAGAGCAACTTCAACATCCCCCTGAAACACCGACGGCATCACCGTCGCCTTCTGCTGAAGGTCTTGGCGGTATTCGTACCCGAGGCCGATGATAACGAGGCACAGGAGAAGGCCGGCTGAGTCGAAGCGGATTCGAAAATAAAGAGGGCGCCCCTGGGGGCGCCCTCTTCCTTGTTGATCGCCTTGTGGATCAGCGTGTGGGGAAATCGGATTCGAGTCCGGCCCACATCAGGTCCAGGGTCGAATACTCGGTCTCCAACTCATCGGTTTCCTCACTCGTCTTGCGCACCGGACCCACGCCGGGGCAGTACCAGATGACGTCCGTGCCGTTTTCGTAATTGTCGACACCGTCGGTCAGGTTGTAGGTGACGGTTACCTTGCGGCAGCCCAGCCAATAGGTCGGGGGGGGATCGTCGTCCTGTTTGTCGACTCCGAAAATGGCTTCGACCTCATAGACCCCGGAGTCGACCGTGACGGTGTACTCAACCTGGGTCGCGCCTTCCTCGGGCGCCGGACTGAATGTCGATGTCCCACTCCAGTTGTCCGTCGTCACAGGCAGCCTGAGCCACTCGACGGGCGGAGTGAAGTCGATATCGATGATTTCGGCCTTGTCGGCCGGGTCATCATACACCTCATGGAATCCCAGGAACTGGATGGCCGTGCTGGTCAGCATGAACCGATCGTATTCCACGAAGGGGATGGCCTCTTCCTTGACCGGTCCGTATGAACTCTCGAACTGCCAACGCCAGAATTCGCCGCCGGTTCTTATGTCGTAACGGGTTGCGACCTGGAGCATGTTGGGCTGATCGAGGAGTTCAAGGCCCCATGTCCCCTGATAGTACATGATGTAGTTGTCGAGGACGGGGAAGAGATCGGGCGTTCCGGTGACGGTCACCGACCACTCGATGTCCGTGGTCTGAACGTTGCCGCTCATGTCCGCAAAGGACTCGAACTCGACGGCGAGGATCGAGCCGGGGGTCAACGGGGGAGCCAGGGCAACGGTAAATACCGTGTAGTTGTTCGACCAGACGCCCGCACTCTCTGCGCTGTACATGCTGAACATCAACTGGCCGCTGATCATTGACGGTTCGAGCGAATCGTCGCTGATGGGCTCGTCGAAAGTCAGCCGCAGGAAGCTGGTGTCGGTCGGAATGATCGAGCCGTCCGCAGGTTCGATGGACAGCAGTTGGGGGGGCGTCGTGTCGGCCACGATGTCCGTCGTGAAGCTGAAGCTGGTCTCGGCGAGCAGTGGGTCGCCGTACTGGCCCTGGGCGTCTGTGGTGATGGTCACCGTGATCACGGTCGAGATCGGCAGATCGGCGTCCAGGGTAAGGGTCCACTCATCCCATTCGCCGTCGATGGTGTAGGGGTAGATCACCTTGTCGGGGCTCGAGACCGTGATGGCCCCGGGCAGCGTGGCGCTGTTCATGCTCTGGGAGAATTCCAGCCAGATCTGCGTGTTCAGCGGCACGTCCTCGTCGCCGTCGGCGGGCAGGGTGTTCATCAGGATGACATCGCTGGTCTGGGTCCAGAAACTCCAGCCGAACGCTTCGGCGATGGCGTTGCCATCCGCGTCGGTCAGGCCGGTTCCGACGGTCACGGTGATCTCGGTGCCCTCGGGGAAGTTGTCGTGCTGGACCGACAGGGTCCGGGCGTCGTCCCAGTCGAGGCTGGTGATGGTGCCGTGGGACAGCGTGATGTTGCCGGTCGCCGTGGCGGGATCCATATCCTTGTTGAAGGTGACGGTTATGTCCTCGCCAACGAAGACGTCGGTCTCGCTCTGAGGCGGATCGACCTGTACGACGACGGGCAGTATGATGGCTTCGGTCGTGAAGGTCCAGGTGTAGACGGCGGCCAGTGTATTGCCGGCTTCGTCGGCCAGAGCAGTGCCTACGGTCACGGTGATCACCGTGCCTTCGGCCCAGTCGTCATGCCCGATCGTCAGTGTGTGGGCATTACCCCAGCTCAGGACGGGGACGCCGCCGGAGGACAACGTCACGTTTCCGTCGGCCGTGTCCGGGTCCATGTCCTCGCTGAAGGTGATCGTTACATCCACACCGACCGGGACGCCGGTCTCGTTCAGCACCGGATCGACCTGTGTGACTGTGGGAGCTTCGGAGTCGGTTTCGGGAGCCGCCGGATCGTCGCTGCTGCAGGAACTCATCATTGCGAGCAGCGGAACGAGAGACAGCAGGAGCAGGGTACGCCAAATCTTCATGGGTCATCCCTCCGTGGATGGGGTAAGTGGCGATGGTCGGTGCATAATCCAGGTTTTGGTCACAGAATGTCAACTACACTATGGTAGCCTGGGAACATCCCGGCACGTATACTGTTCGTCACGGTTCAGCATTTTTCAGGCCATCCGGAGGTTTATCGATGCACGCCGTATCCCGATCGCGATCCACGAGAGTCGCCACGCTGCTGCTGCTGCTTATGCCGCTGGCGGCCTGCGGCACCGCTGAAGACGATGGAGGTGACGTCGCCATGGAAGAGGTTTCACGGTCGTCCGAATCGACCCGCGAAGCGTCCCTGCGCCTGTTGTTCATCCACCATTCCTGCGGTGGGCAGCTTATGGCCGACAAGGGGGCGCGCAAGGGCGGCGAGCCGAAATCAGGGGAACGCTGCATCTACGAGAGTCATCCCAACGGGGGCGGACTGCGCACCCTGCTGACCGTCGGCGGCTACGATGTTCACGAGCTCTCCTATGAATCGGTCCTCGGCGCTGATACCGACATCCGACATTGGCGCACCAAATTCGCCGAGACCATGGACGCCATTCTGGCCACCGATCATCAGGACCGCCGCTATGATGACGGTCTGACCAACGATATCGTGGCCTTCAAATCCTGCTATCCCAACAACGACTTTACGGGTCCGGGCAAAGAGCCCGGCAATCCGGATTCGGACGAACTGACCGTCGTCAATGCGAAGGCGGCCTACGAGTCCCTGCTGCCCCACTTCCGGTCGCGGCCCGATGTCCTTTTCGTGGCCTTTACGGCCCCGCCGCGCGCCGAACCCAAGAAGGGTCTCAAGGACCGTCTCAAAGGGGCGCTCGGTTCGGGCCCCACCGCGGCGATCACCCTGGCGCAGCTTGAGATCATCCGCGATCAGGT